>CACWOG010000105.1 GCA_902762455.1 uncultured Bacteroidia bacterium
AGAAGGTTCTGCTTTGCGAAAGAATCGAGGCAATGGTTGCCGATGACGCTTTGCCTACCAACGGTAAGGATTGGGTTGTCGCTTCACAGAAAGTCCTTGAGCTTCAGGCTTTGTGGAAAACCATAGGTATGGTTCCTACTGCTGTAAATACCGAAATCTACGAAAGGTTCAGGACTTCGTGCAACAAGTTCTTCGACCTCAAGAAGGAATACTTCGACAGGATGAACAGCGACCTTGAGGAAAACCTCCGCAAGAAGACAGAACTCTGCGTTACTGCCGAATCGTTGCAGGACAGCACCGACTGGAAAAAGACTACCGAAATGTTCTACGACCTACAGAGGAAATGGAAGGAAATCGGTCCTGCACCAAAGAAACATTCCGACCAGATTTGGGGTCGTTTCCGCGCTGCTTGCAACAAGTTCTTCGATGCAAAGAGCCAGTTCTATTCAAACATCGAGGCTGAACATCAGATGAACCTCGAAAAGAAGGAAAACCTCATTTCAGAAGTCAAGGCATACGTTCCAGTTGAAGACCAGGCTCAGAATGTTGAGAAAATCAAGGAGTTCCGCACAAGATGGAACGAAATAGGCTATGTCGCTTCTGCCGACAAGGACCGTCTTTACAAGGAGTTCAAAGAGGCAGTCGACAAGATTTTTGCCACTATAAACCTGAACCGCAACGACTTGGAACTTTCTGCCTTCAACACTCAGATTGAGATGATTAAGGAAAGCGGTGAAGTATCGGCTTTGCAGAAAGAAAGAAGCGCAATCGTACACAAGATTCAGGACTTGACTGTTGAAATTGCCCAGATTGAAAACAATCTCGGCTTCTTCTCCAGCGGTTCCGATTCGATTGTGAAGGAGTTCAAGAAGAAGATAGAAAAGATTAAAAACGAAATTGCAGTACTGAAAGACAAGAAAAAAGCGATAGACATTGCAGAAAGAGAACTTAAAGGTACAAGCAATGAATAAAGCATTGAAATTCTTGATATTAATAGTTGCGTTTGTAACAAGCGCAACTATGCTTTTTTCCCAGCACGGAACGCTGAAGGGCTTCGTCCTTGACAAGGACAATGGCGAGCCTTGTATGTTTGCTAACGTGTCGATTCCTGTGAACGGCACAACATTGGGCGCGTCAACCGATGCGAACGGATATTTTTCCATTCCAAAAATTCCTGTCGGAACGCATTCTGTTACAATAACCTACTTGGGCTACACCGACTTGACCGAGGAATTTACCATTGCAAAGGAAGGACAGCTTGTGTCGAAGAACTTTATGATGGTGAAATCGGCGGTGATACTTCAGGAAACAGTCGTCTCGGCAGAACGTGAGGAGCAAATGACACAGGTTAGGGCTTCCATAATCAAGGTCTCTCCTACCCAGATTAAGCAGTTGCCATCTGTTGGTGGCGAACCCGACATTGCCCAGTTCCTGCAGGTGCTTCCCGGTGTTACATTCACTGGTGACCAGGGCGGACAGCTCTACATCAGAGGCGGTTCCAACATTCAGAACCTTGTGCTAATTGACGGAATGACAATCTACAATCCATTCCACTCCATCGGTCTGTTCTCCGTTTTCGATTCCGACATCATCAGGAACGCCGACGTTTATACAGGCGGATTTAATGCTGAATATGGCGGAAGGTCGTCGTCGGTTATGGACATAACTATGAAGGACGGCAACGCCAAGAAGTTCGGTGGAAAGTTTTCTGCAAGCACTTTCGGCGCAAAACTTATGCTCGAAGGCCCGATTGTGAAGTTCAAGGAAGGAAAGACAAGCCTTTCGTACATCGTTTCGGCAAAGACCTCTTATCTTGAACAGGCATCTAAATATATATATAGGTATATCAACGATGGCGCAGGATTGCCGTTCAACTTCACCGACATTTATGGAAAACTTTCATTGGCATCGCCTGGCGGAAGCCGTGTGAACCTGTTCGGATTTAACTTCAACGACAATGTCAGTTATCAGGGACTGAGCGACTTGCATTGGCGCACATTCGGCGTTGGCGGAAACATTTCCATAGTGCCGCCAAGTTCGTCGATGCTGATAAAGGCACACGTCTCCTACTCCAACTATGCAATTTCGATGCAGGCATTGCAGAATTATCCGAGCGCAAGTTCAATCAACGGTTTTAACGTCGGCTTGGACTTCATCTACCACATGGGAAAGAACGATTTCACTTGGGGGCTTGAAATGCTCGGATTTGGAACCGATTACGACTATTTCAACTCTGTGGGACGCGAACTTTCGCAGGAAGAATACAGCACCGAACTTGCCGCTTTCGCAAAATACAAGTGGAATCTCGGAAGCATTGTCATAGAACCAGGATTCAGGCTACATTATTATGCATCAATGGGTTCCGTTTCTCCAGAACCGCGACTTGGCATAAAGTACAACGTTGTTGAGAGATTCAGGCTGAAACTTGCTGCAGGCTTGTATTCGCAGAATTTGGTTGCTGCCAACAGCGACCGCGATGTCGTGAACCTATTCTACGGATTCCTCAGCGGAAACTTGCCGAGTATGCCCGACACCTACAAGGGTGAAATTCTGAAAACGAAACTTCAAAAGTCGGAACATATAATTTTCGGCTTTGAATGGGATATTGTCAATTCGTTGAATCTCAACGTTGAAGGTTATCTGAAGAATTTCGACCAGATAACGACAATCAACCGCAACAAGATTTATGACGACAATTCTGTAAATGCTTCCCGTCCCGATTACCAGAAGAAGGATTTCCTTGTTGAATCGGGCTATGCCTACGGCGTTGACTTCCTGCTGAAGTACGACACCGAAAAATGGTATGTCTGGGCAGTATATTCGCTTGGCTGGGTGCGCCGTAACGATGGCGTTGAAACTTACGCACCTAACTACGACCGCCGTCACAATGTGAACCTTGTGGCAACATACAAGTTTGGAAAGCACAATTCGTGGAGCGCAAGTGCAAGATGGAACTACGGTTCGGGATTCCCGTTCACGCTGACATCGGCATTGTACGAAAATGTTGACTTCACAGGCGGAATCAACACGCAGTACTGGTCGAACAACGGAACTTTGGGCGTCGCCTACTCGGAACTTAACACGGGAAGGCTTCCAAACTACCACCGTCTCGACCTGACGATAAACAAGGTGTTTGCTTTCGAGCACAATATGAAGCTGGAACTGAACCTTGGTGTGACCAACGTTTACAACAGAAAAAATATATTTTACTTTGACAGGCTTGAGTATAACCGCGTCAACCAGTTGCCGATTATGCCGAGCTTTGGTTTGAACTTTACATTCTAAAATATTATGGCAACAGAAACAAAATACATCTTCGTAACTGGCGGCGTTGCTTCGTCGCTGGGAAAGGGAATAATTTCGGCATCACTGGCCAAACTGCTCCAAGCAAGAAATTATTCCGTAACAATACAGAAATTAGACCCGTACATCAACGTTGACCCGGGAACTCTGAACCCATACGAACACGGCGAGTGCTTCGTTACCGATGACGGTGCAGAAACCGACCTTGACCTCGGGCATTACGAAAGGTTCTTGAATGTCAGGACTTCACAGGCAAACAATGTAACAACCGGACGAATATACAAGTCGGTAATCGAAAAGGAACGTCGTGGCGACTATTTAGGCAAGACAGTTCAGATTATACCTCACATCACCGATGAGATTAAGCGCAGAATCAAGCTGTTGGGTACAAATGGCAACTACGATTTCGTAATTACCGAAATCGGCGGTACTGTCGGCGACATCGAATCGTTGTCGTACATTGAAGCGGTACGTCAGTTGAAGTGGGAACTCAAGAACCGTTGCGTGTGCATTCACCTGACGCTTGTCCCCTACCTTGCCGCTTGTGGCGAACTGAAGACCAAGCCTACACAGCACTCGGTAAAGGCTTTGCAGGAAGCTGGAGTTCAACCCGATGTACTGGTGTTGAGAACCGAACACAAACTCCGTCCCGACATCAAGGCAAAGGTTGCAAACTTCTGCAACGTGCAACCAGGAGCAGTAATTGAATCAAGGGATTGCAGTACGATATATGAAGTTCCACTTGAAATGCAGAAGGAAGGTCTTGACAAGATTGTTTTGGAGCAATTAGGCATTGAGGTAGGTCCACAGCCTGAACTTCTTCCGTGGCGTTCGTTCCTCGAGAGATACAAGAACCCGAAGCATCACGTAAAGATTGCTCTTGTTGGAAAATATGTTGAACTGAAGGATGCTTACAAGTCTATAAACGAGTCGTTTATACACGCAGGTGCCGCAAACGAAGCCGATGTGAACGTTGCTTATATCAATGCGGAATCGGTAACAAAGGACAATTGCGAATCGTTGTTTGCTGACATTGACGGAATGCTTGTGGCTCCGGGCTTCGGCAACCGTGGTATCGAAGGCAAGATTGAAGCTGTACGCTACGCAAGGGAAAACAACATTCCGTTCCTTGGAATCTGCCTTGGAATGCAGTGTGCTGTAATTGAATTTGCCCGCAACGTGCTTGGTCTTGACGATGCTAACTCGTTGGAAATGGACGAGAAATGCGCACATCCAGTCATCAACCTTATGGAAGAGCAGAAACTTGTTACTGAAAAGGGCGGCACTATGCGTCTCGGTGCATATCCATGTGTCCTCAAGGAAGGTTCGAATGCTGCAAAAGCATACGGAAACCTTGAAATAGAGGAACGCCATCGTCACCGCTACGAGTTCAACAACCAGTACAAGGAACAGTTTGAGGAGGCTGGAATGATTGCGACCGGCATAAATCCGCAGACCAACTTGGTTGAAATCGTTGAAATTCCAACTCTTAAATGGTTTGTCGGAGTGCAGTTCCATCCGGAATACAAGAGTACGGTTTTGAATCCTCACCCGTTGTTTGTAAGTTTTGTAAAGGCTACTATTGATAATAAAAAGTAATATATGGATAAAAATACGATTATTGGACTTGTAATCATAAGCATACTGCTGATTGGCTATATGTTTCTGTCCCGTCCGAGCCAGGAGGAGATTGCAGAACGCCAGCGCGTGCAGGATTCCATTGCACACGAGCAGCTTGTCAAGGAAGAAGAAGCCAGAGTTGCAGCCGAACTGCTTAAGGAAGAAGCCGAAAAAGCAGAAAAGGAAGCCGCTGCAATGGCCGACACCTTAAGTCCAGAACAAATAGATTCTATAAGGAACATAAAGCTCCGCAACGAGCACGGCATTTTCGCAAAGTCGGTTGTCGGAGAAAACAAGTTTACCGTTGTCGAGAACAACAAGATGATAATCACCTTCTTGAACAAGGGCGGAAAAATCTATTCCGTACAGTTGAAGGACTATGTCACATTCAACAAGGAACCTCTTGTGCTGTTTGAGAACGACGAAAATTCAACATTTGGCGTGGTATTGTCGGTTAGCGGAAAGCCGTTGGTTACCAACAATATGTATTTCGAGCCGATGCTTGCAGGTGGCAAGACTCCAACTGGCGACACGATAAAGGTCGGCGAAAACGACTTGAATTTCGTTATGCGTCTGAATGCCGAGGCAGGCAAATACATTGAGTACAACTACGTTATCCATCCCGACGACTATATGATGGACTTCAGCCTCAACCTTGTTGGACTGAAGGACGAAATCAAGGACAACACCAGCACCCGAATGCAGTGGTACGTTGATGTGTTTGCACTTGAAAGAGGTCGCGACTGGGAATCGAACAACACTACCATTTTTATGCGCATGTCGGACGAGGAAATCGAGAACCTCAACGAGATGAAGGATGCCGACAGTTACGACACCAAGGGAAGCGCACAGTGGATTGCCTACAAGCAGCAGTTCTTCTCCTCTATCTTGATTTCCAAGGACAACGCATTGGGTGACCCGAAAATTTCGTTGGTAAAACTTAACGAAAATGAGAATCCCAGAGCCTTGAAGACCTTCCAGTCGGATTTCTTCCTCGAACTTCCCGACGAGAACAAGGTGTCAAAGGATTTCAGTTTCTATTTTGGACCGAACAAGTACTCGTTGCTGAAGGAATACACCGACAAGGATGGCAACGATATGGATATGGAAAAGGTCATCCCGCTGGGCTGGGGAATTTTCGGCTGGGTTAACAAGTACGCCATCATCCCGATGTTCAACCTGTTGGGTCGTGGAATTGCCAACTACGGTATCATCATTCTGCTGATGACCATCATTATCAAGTTGGTACTTTTCCCGCTCACATACAAGTCGTATATGTCAACAGCAAAGATGCGTGTGCTGAAGCCGCAACTTGACGAAATTGCAGCAAAGTACCCGAAGGGCAAGGAAATGGAACGCCAGCAGGCACAGATGAGCCTCTACCAGAAGGCGGGCGTAAGTCCGATGGGTGGTTGTCTGCCGTTGTTGTTACAGTTCCCGATACTTATTGCAATGTTCCGCTTCTTCCCTGCCTCAATCGAATTGCGCCAGCAGCCATTCCTTTGGGCATCAGACCTTTCGTCATACGATGCAATATTGGAGTGGAGCACAAACATTCCAATCATTTCTTCGCTTTATGGTAACCACGTCAGCTTGTTTGCACTGCTTATGGCAATATCGATGTTTGTACAGCAGAAGATGACAAGCAGCCAGAATCCAAGCAACTCTATGCCTGGCATGAAGGTTATGATGTGGATGATGCCAATACTTATGTTGTTGTGGTTCAACAAGTACTCGTCAGGTTTGAGCTACTACTACCTGTTGGCTAACCTGTTCTCTATTTTGCAGACTTGGATTATCCAGCGATTCGTAGTAAAAGAGGACAAGCTTCTTGCACAGATGGAAGCCAACAAGAACAAGCCGAAGAAGAAATCGAAGTGGATGCAGCGTCTCGAAGAAGCCTCAAAAAGACAGCAGGAAGAATTGAGAAAGCAACAGAAAAGAAAATAAATGACAAGTTAGTAAGTGAAAAAGGCATTGGCGCAAGTCGGTGCCTTTTTTGTTTAGCAATGCGACAATCTTCAAACCTTCAAACGGCGAAGCCATTGAACGGCGAAGCCCTCAACGAAGTTAAACCTAGAAACGCCGCAGGCATAGAAACGGCGAAGCCATTCAAACAGCGCAGCGAGAAACGGCGTAGCCACAGAAACGGCTTTAGCCCTTCA
>CACWOG010000106.1 GCA_902762455.1 uncultured Bacteroidia bacterium
ATTTTTAGTGCTGCAACAACTTTTTCGTTTCCAAGATTCGAGGCATTTGTAAGCACCGAAATCTTCACATTGGGCATATATTTGTTGCGCAAGCGAATCGTTTCGGCTACAATTTCGGGGAAATCGGGATTGATTGTCGGTTCGCCGTTTCCTGCGAAAGTGATAACATCAAGAGGCTGAGTATTTTCGGAGAAATACTTTTCCATCGCAGGGACTATGTCGGCAAGTCGTGGAAGTTCAATTTTTATACCCTTGCTATTCCAACCGCATTCGCAATATACACAATTGAACGTACAGAACTTAGCATTTACAGGCAATAGGTTTACACCCAACGAATTGCCTAAGCGACGCGAGCGCACTGGCCCGAAAATTATGTTGTCGAAAAGAAATGTTGACATGACTAAATATTATTTACCGCAAAGATAATTAGTTTTTTATTGGTGTCGACAAAAGTTTTGAATAACTATAATATGTCATGGCTCCTTCGTTTTAAGACTAAATACATCCTCTGAGTCACGCTGTGCCTCAATGCATTGTGGCTGCGTGTATGTCAAGCAATAACTATCAATATCATTACAACAACTTTACTAGTAAAAATAATGATACGTATTTCAAAAATCATTATCTTTGCGCCATAATCGACATTTCATCATTGACGGTAGAATAAGCGCAGGAACAGCAACCGACTAAAAAAGGATACGATTATGAAAGTAAAACATAAAGAGGGAATAATCAAGTCTTTCTATTGGAATGAAGCATAGGATTCGTGATATACTCGTATTTGCATTCATAATGCTCTGCCATTTCACTTCGATGGCAGCAGACTCAAAGAACCCAAAGCTTTTCATAAAGCGAATACACAAAATAGCAACCGGTGATACTCCGTCGCGCGCACTTGCCGACAGTCTCACAAGACTACTTACAGCAAAACAGAAAACAGGAGCCGACATATTGTGCGATTTTTCAAACCTGCCCCAAAGCAATTCCAAGCCCGACAGCCTATATATAGGCGACTTGCTCACAATAATACCAAACCATATCGAACAAAAGGAGCGCGACAAGCTATTGTCGTACCTTGAAAATGGCATAAGCCGCAAATACGTATGCAACTATATCATCAACAGCGAAAGTTTCCATAACCTGTGCGCCAAGCATGGAATTGAAAGGGGAAATGCTGGCGTCTTGGAAAATAGGGACAGAAATGCCGAACTGACAATGCTAGCTCAACGTGTATTTTCGTTCGCCAACAATAGAAAGGCCTCAGCCGAAGAACTCAATCTATTGCTCAACGACAATGCCACGGCTGCATCAGTCGCCGATAATATAGTATGCAACAGCCCAATAATGAACACATTAAGCAACTCACTTTATGTAGAATGCCTTGCATCGGCGCTCGCCATAAATCTTAGAGGTCGGGAAAGAGAACATTATATCGGCTTGCTTTCGCAGAAATACACACGCCGTGCAATACTCCGCCTGCTCGTCAACAGTGAAGATTTCGACAGCTACTGCAAGGAACTCGGAATAGAACGCGGACAACTGCACATCGGCGGTTGGAAGAACAACGAAGACGGACTGACATTCATCGACCACATTTCAGGAGCGAAAGTCACAGGATACTTCTCTGCCGACGGCGAGATGTGCTACTTCGACGAAAACGGGATACTGCGCACAAACTGGAACAAAGTCGAATGGGTGACCGACACCATAAGCGAACTTTACTCATACGACAAGCTATGTGCCGACATTGAAAGGCTGTCGGAGCAATACCCCTCGCTCTTAACAATCGACACTTTAGGTGCAACCGCCGACGGAAGGATTGTTTTCGACCTCATAATCGGCAATAACAATTCAAGCAGACAAGTCATCGTACAGGCCACGTCACACGCACGCGAATACATGTGCAGCCAACTTGCGATGTGCCAGACAGAGTATTTCCTGCAAAACTTCTGGTCGGGAACATTTGACGGTGCAAGCTATTCGGAACTTACCGAAGACTGCCAGCTTCATATAATCCCAATGCTCAACCCCGATGGAGTGTGCATATCTCAATTCGGACTCGACAGCATCCGCGACCCACATATCCGTGACAACATAATGAAGATATACTACGCAGAAAACCCCAAGGCTCGCAATCGACCAGAACTGAACACATTCCTAAGAATGTGGAAGAGCAACGCCCTCGGAGTTGACTTGAATAGGAACTTCGATGTCAACCGTCATATCAAGACATTTTTGAAGTCTCCCCGTAGCGCAAACTACCGAGGTCCCCACGGGCATTCAGAACTCGAGACGCAGGCTTTGGTCGGACTTGTGGAATCGCTTGGAAACATAGTGACCCTGATAAGCTATCATTCGGCTGGCGAGGAAATTTTCTGGGCATACGGACAGAAGGGCGATTTCCTCCAGCAATGCCAGAACCTTGCCGAAGGACTTAAGGACATCACCAACTACGAATATCATTCGGAGGAGGATTTCGGCACAGGATGCAGCAATTGGGCTACATCTAAGGGCATAAAGGCCGCCACTATCGAAATCGGCTTGGGCACATCCCCACTGCCTATATCCCAATTCCAGAAAATATGGAACGACAACAAGGATGTGCTGCCGTTTCTGATGAAAAGCAGATAAGAACTGGTTGGTTGCTCAAAAAAGTAAAACGCTATTCTTCATGGAAATAAGAGATGGAAAAACAAAAAATCCCGCTGTTGCGGGATTTTTGTCGGTCCGGAGGGGCTCGAACCCTCGACACCCTGATTAAGAGTCAGGTGCTCTACCAGCTGAGCTACGGACCGCTCGTCTGATTTTGCGAGTGCAAAGGTAATGCTTTATTACAAACCTGCAAAACATTTTTTCAATATTTTGCATCACATCATAACAAATTAATAATCAACAACAAAACATTCTCAAGACTAATTTTTATTTTTATTTTAACACAAAAACACCCTCGCTCTATTGCATCGAAACCGCAAAAAACCGATATTTGCACCACAATTTTCGGAGATGGATAAACTGCGGAAAATATTATGTGCCGTATTCCTGACACTTTTTGTCGGGATGTTTTTAAGCAACACATTATTCCCTCATAGCCATATAGTTAGGGGAATGATTGTGGCGCACTCCCACCCATACAATCCATTTTCAGAAAATGAGCACCAACATAGCGACGACGAAATAATCCTCATAGCCTACCTCGCAAATGTTGCTCTAATCGAAACAGAAACGCAGGAAATTCCACCTGTTTTTCTTTCTCCGACAGAATTCATATTAAAGGAATATGTTCCCAGTCGCATACAAAGCAGTGCAATCCTGTTCGCACGTCCCCGCGACCCTCCTATTGCCGCTATCTTTTCATAATCAGTGGTAAAGAAAGCCCTAAAAGGAAATACAATAGGAAATTTAACAAAAAACAAGATGAAAAAATATATACTGTTGGCATTTATGCTGACATTGTGTCTGTGCATAATGGCTCAGACAAACAAAACCGATGCAAATGTTTTCGGTCATGTGATAGACAAGCAGAGCGGCGAGCATCTGCCATATATAAATATAATGGTGAAAGGCACATCTATAGGCACTGCCACCGATGCAAGCGGACACTTCCACCTCAACAACCTGCCAATAGGCAAGCTTACCATTGTAGCACAGAGCATTGGCTATATGCCCGAAGAAAAAACAATAGAGACTGCCAGTGGAAAAATCATAGAACTTAACTTCGAAATAGAAGAAGACGCCATAATGCTCAACGATGTGGTTGTTTCGGCAAACAAAAACGAAACCAGCCGCAAGGAAGCGCCAGTTGTCGTAGGCGTAATATCACCCAAGACCTTTGAGAACACCAACTCGGTATGCCTCGCCGAAGGGTTGAACTTCCAGCCAGGACTCAGATTGGAAACCAACTGTCAAAACTGTGGATTCCAGCAGGTTAGAATAAACGGTCTTGAAGGTTCGTACTCGCAGATACTTATCGATGGAAGAGCCGTAAGCAGTGCATTGTCACAAGTTTACGGACTGGAGCAGATTCCTGTCAATATGATTGAAAAAGTGGAAGTCATACGCGGAGGCGGCTCGGCAATTTTCGGCTCCAACGCCGTTGCGGGAACAATAAACATCCTCACGCGCGAACCGCAGTTCAACAGCATATCGCTTGGCAACAGCACAACCCTCATCGGCATGAAAAAAGCCGACGTAAACACAACACTCAACGCCTCGGTCGTATCGCTGAACAACAAGGCCGGCATAACAATCTTTGCCTCGGCACGACAGCGCAGTCCGTTCGACTACGACGGCGACGGATTTACCGAAATCGGCAAGATAAACGCCAAGAACATTGGTTTCCGTGGCTATCTGAAAACAAGCGACTACACAAAGTTGTCGATTGAATACCACACACTTGACGAGTTTAGGCGCGGAGGAAACAACCTTTCGTTGCCAGCACACGAAGCCGACATTACCGAACAGACCGAACACAAGATACACTGCGCAGGACTGAAATACGATATCTTCAGCAAAAACAGCAAGCATTGGTTCCAAATATACTCGTCGTTGCAAAACATCGACCGCAACAGCTACTACGGCACAGGCAAAGACCCCAACGCCTACGGAAACACAAAGGATTTCGCATCGGTAAGCGGATTCCAGTACGTGTTCTACATGGACAAGTTCCTTTTTATGCCAGCAACTCTGACTTCGGGAATCGAATACAACTACAATTCTCTCTACGACGAATCTCTTGGATACAATAGGATTATCGAACAGAAAATCAACATCTACAGCGCATTCATACAGAACGAGTGGCACAAAGAAAAGCTATCTTTCCTCATCGGCGGACGTATCGACAAGCACAATATGGTAAAGAATCCAATCATAAGTCCGCGCGGCAACATCAGGTACTCACCGCTGAAATGGATGTCGTTGCGTGCCGGTTATGCAATGGGATTCCGTGCGCCACAGGCGTTCAACGAAGACCTTCACATTGCAGCCGTTGGTGGCGAAGTGTCACTTATCAGCATCGACCCAGCCCTGAAGCCAGAGAAGTCGCATTCGGCAAACGCTTCTTTCGATTTCAACACAAAATGGTCGAGTTCGGCAATTGACTTCCTTGTAGAAGGCTTCTACACCGTGCTTAACGATGTGTTCATCCTTGAAGAAAACGGACACGACGCTACTGGCAACCTATTGTTAACCAGAACCAACGGAAGCGGAGCAACTGTAGCGGGCGTAAATTTCGAGTTGAAATACATCCCCACCAAGAAACTTGAAATACAGGCAGGTTTCACCTATCAGCAAAGCCGTTACAAGCAACCCGAAGTGTGGAGCGAAACCATCGAAGCACAAAGGCGGATGTTCCGCACGCCCGACACATACGGCTTCCTAACCGTTTACTATTCACCGCTGAAGGATTTTGACATTTCACTTTCGGGAACATATACAGGCTCGATGCTCGTGCAGCATTTTGCAGGCTACATAGCCGAAGATGCCGAAACGACAACAAAGCCATTCTTCGACACCAACCTGAAACTTTCCTACTCGTTCAAGCTAAAGGACGATTTTAGCCTTGAAGTAAGTGCCGGAATGAAAAACATATTCAACAGCTACCAGCGCGACTTTGACCAGGGAGAACTTCGTGATGCCGGATACATCTATGGACCAAGTTTGCCGAGAAGCGTATTTTTCGGATTGAAGTTCTCGATGTAAAGGCTGCGCCGTTTGACGGCTAAAGCCGTTTGAATGTTTCACGTTTGAATGCCTTCGGCGTTTCAATGGCTTCGCTGTTTCTGGTTTTCTTGTTGAGTCGTGGCGCGCCGCGACCGTACAAAGTTTCCGTTTCTATGTTTGGGTTTTGATGATTTGATAATTTGTAGCGACGCGGCACGCCACGTCGCCACAGATTATCAATTATACATTGTCAATTATCCATTATCCATTGTTCATTATCAATTGTTCATTATCAATTGTTCATTATCAATTATCCATTATCAATTGTTAATTATCAATTATCCATTATCAATTGTTAATTATCCATTGTTAATTGGTTAGTATCTATTTGTAAAAAGACTAGGGATTCTCATTTTTTTTGTACATATTTGCAACGTAAAAAAGATTGATATGAAGAAACTCATTATAATAGCCATATTATTGGCAGTCACGACATTTGTTAACGCACAGAAATATGTGTTCCTGTTCATTGGCGACGGTATGGGACAGTCCGACGTTGACCTTTACGAAGCCTACCTTGCCGAAAAAGACGGGAAAGAAGGATTCGTACAGTCAAACATCAGCAAAATTCCCTTGCTGTCGATGTGCACCACCCATTGCAAGAACCGCAGAATAACAGATTCGGGCGCAGCCGGTTCGGCTATTGCCTGCGGACAAAAGTTCAACGTTGGCGAAATCGCATACTCCGAAACAGGAAACCAACCCAAGTCGATAGCAAAGGTCGCCAAGGAAAAAGGCATGAAGGTGGGTATTATCAGCACAGCCCCCATGAACCATGCTACTCCTGCATCTTTTTACGCAAACCAGCCTACACGCAAAAACTACTACCAGATAGGTCTTCAACTTGCCGAAAGCAACTTCGACTTCTTCGGAGGGGGCGGACTGCTAAAGCAAACAGGCAACAAAAAGGACGAAAAAGACCTTATGACCATATATCAGGAGTCCGGCTATCTCACATTCACATCACTCAAGGCAATCGCCTCAATGAAAAGCCATAATAATAAGGTAATATTTACGAACGAGACTCTCGACCGCGACGCCAGCATACCCTACAAAATCGACAGGGAAGACGCTCCTAACAATTCGCTCGCCGAAATCGTTGAAACCGCAATCATACATCTGGACAATCCCAAAGGCTTCTTCATGATGGTGGAAGGCGGAAAAATCGACTATGCCGCACACGACAACGATGCAGGTTCAATCATCGGCGAAATGGAAGATTTTGACAATGCAATCGCCGAAGCATACAAGTTCTACCTCCAGCACAAAAACGAAACAATGATTATCATCACTGCCGACCACGAGACTGGCGGTGTTTC
>CACWOG010000107.1:0-17177 GCA_902762455.1 uncultured Bacteroidia bacterium
CTGGAGATGCTGAATATATAGCTAATTTCATTCCACGTACTGCTATAGAAAATGTATTTGACGCAAATGTTGATATTTATCCGAATCCAACAACAGGTATCGTAAACATCGAAGCAGAAGGCTTGAACAAGGTTGTCGTTTATGATGTAACTGGCCGTATGATGATGTCGGTTGCTAACGAAAGCACAATTGACATTTCAAATCTTGAAGCTGGCGTTTACTTCTTCTCTGTTGAAACCGAAAATGGTTCTGCAATGAAGAAACTTGTTAAGGAATAAAAGGTTAGTTTTCATAATGCACGAGGTCGCAACTTTTTGTTGCGGCCTTTTTTTGTTTGTGCAAACAAAAAGAAACGCCTCGTTTCCGAAGCGTTTCCCATTGTGACCCCTAGGCGAATCGAACGCCTATCGTAGGAACCGGAATCCCAAATTCTATCCATTAAACTAAGGGGCCGAATACGTTTGCAAAGGTAATGCTTTTTTCGGTTGGGGAAATAGTAATGTGAAGAAAAGTCAAAAGACTAATGGGCTTGCAGTCTAACAGTCTTGCAGTCTGTTAGCCTGTTGGTCTGTAAGCCTTTCAGCCAGCGAAGCTTCTCACCGCCAATTCATACGACCTTAATCCAAACCCTGTTATCACACCCTTGCATTTTGCTGCAATGACATTCTCGTGGCGGAAATTCTCCCTTGCATACACATTTGAAATATGTACCATCACTACTGGTATATTGATTGCTGCAACAGCATCGCGGATGGAGTATGATGTATGAGAATATGCTCCTGCGTTGAGAATTATGCCATCGTAGTTTTCTCCTTTGGCAGAATGTATTTTTTCAACTATTTCGCCTTCGTGGTGCGACTGGAAATAATGTATTTCGTGTTCTGGAAATTCTTTTTTCAGCGATTCAAGGTATGGTTCAAAGTCCTCGTGTCCGTAAATTTCAGGTTCGCGACGACCAATGTTTCCGAGGTTCGGACCATTTATGATAAGCAGTTTCATCAGTTTTTATTATTTTTTTTTTTTTTTTAAAAAACTGCGAAGCAAGGTATAAAAATGGAACCGCGCGAAAGAACACTCAAGGAATACGAGGCGTACATAATGCTGGAACGCTCTCTTTCGGAGAATACGCATGTGTCGTATATGCAGGAGTTGCATAAATTTGACTTGTACCTAAAAAAAATCGGTTTTTCGGGCAATTTCACCGAGGTTGATACCGATATGCTTCGCGAATACATACGTCACATTGCATCGCAGGACATTGCTGCAACTTCGCAGTCGCACGCAATTTCGGCAATAAAGTCGCTGTACAAGTTTCTGCTCGTTGATGACCAGATTGAAGATGACCCTACAGAACTGATTGAAACACCGAAGCTTGCCCGTCATCTGCCTACTGTGCTTACCGTTGAGGAAATTGAAGCGATAATTGGTGCAATAGATGTCAGCACCGAACTTGGACACCGCAACAGGGCGATAATCGAAGTACTGTACGGCTGTGGTTTGCGTGTGTCGGAATTAGTCGGGTTGCGACTGTCCGACTTGTTTTTCGGCGAGGAGTTTATCCGTGTAGTCGGCAAAGGCGACAAACAGAGGCTGGTGCCAATCGGTCACAAGGCAATGCAGGAAATCGACAACTATATGAAGTCGTTCCGCAACCACATTGATCCGCAGAAGGGCAGTGGCGACATTCTTTTCCTCAACCGCAACGGCAAAAAGCTTACCCGTGCAATGATTTTTACAATCATAAAGCAGACTTGCAAGGCGGCTGGAATCGAGAAGAATGTTTCTCCGCACACTTTCCGTCATTCGTTTGCAACGCATCTCATTGAGCGTGGTGCAGACCTTAGGGTTGTGCAGGAAATGCTTGGCCACGAGTCGATTACAACTACAGAAATTTACACTCACATCAATAAGCAGACCTTGCTTGAGGAAATTTTGATGCACCATCCACGAAGTTAAAATTATGGAAAATATCGGCTCATTATTCGACAGCATTTCATCCCGCTACGACTGTTTCAACCATACGGCTTCGATGGGGATTGACCGTTTGTGGCGACGACGTGCCGTGCGTTCGTTGCCCGACTGCCAGCTTGTGCTTGATGTGGCAGCCGGAACTGCCGATCTCTGCATCGAAACAATAAGGCAGGGCAAGTCGCAAAAGGTTGTCGGCGTGGACATTTCCGAAGGAATGCTCGATGTTGGTCGTGAGAAAGTGCTCAGGAAAGGTCTGTCGGACAAAATAGAATTGCGTGTTGCCGACTGTGCTCATTTGCTTTTCGACGACAATACTTTCGATGCCGTAACCTGTGGCTATGGAGTGCGCAATTTCGCCGAACTTGACCGAAGTCTTACCGAAATTTTCCGTGTACTGAAGTCTGGCGGACAACTGCGCATTCTTGAGTTCACTTATCCGACAAACAAGTTCGTGCGCTTCTTCTACGATTTCTATTTCACTCGCATTGTGCCACGCATTGGCAAGAAACTTACCGACAATGGCGAAGCTTACATTTATTTTATGAATAGCGTGAAAAGTTTTGCCAAGGGACGCGATTTTATTGCTATTCTTGAGAAGAACGGCTTCAGCGATACTAGTTTTAAAAGTCAAACATTTGGAATTTCAACATTATATAAAGCATGCAAAAGATAAAACTTTGGTTTGGCGTTTGTCGCCCTTATTCGTTGTTTATTTCGGCTAGTCCGGTTATTGCTGGACTGCTGGCGTTTGGAAAAATAATTGACATACCTACGGCTGTGGTCACCTTGCTGTGCGCCATGTCGTTGCAGGTGTTTTCAAATCTTGTGAACGATTACTACGACTTTGTCCGCGGTTGCGACAAGGCTGGTCGTTCTGGACCACAACGTCCTCTTGCCGAGGGAATTGTGAATGAAAAGCAGATGCGTACTGCCTGTATAGTGGCATTGTCTGTGGCATTGTTGCTTGGCGCCTACCTTGTGTGGGTTGGTGGCTGGGTGATTCTGCTTGTCGGAGTGCTGTCGGCTCTGTTTGCCTGGCTATACACGGCTACACGGTTTTCCTTGGCGTATCTTGGTGTTGCCGACATCATTTGTTTCCTGTTCTATGGACCGGTGGCTTCGGCAGGAACTGTTTTCTTGCAGTGTCACGAGTTTTCGCTAGCAGCGTTTTATGCTGGTTGTGCCTGTGGTTGTATTGCCGTTTGTGTACTGGCATCCAACAATATACGCGACATTGAAGATGACCGTGCTGTTGGCAAGCGGACTTTCCCCGTGCGTTTCGGAAAGACGGCGGCACAGGTCGGAGTTGCGTTGATTCTTCTGGCTTCGGTGGCTTTTGCCGTGCTTGGTTTCGGAACATTGTGGCTATTGTTTTTGCTCGTTCCCGACATCTTTTTGTATGTCAAGCTTCTCAAGGCAGAAGGAAAGGCTTATAATATATGCTTGTTCCGATTTGTCTTGCTGGATGTGCTCTATGTGGTGGCATTCGGGGTGGCTTTTTGGCTATAATTTGTGAATTTTTTCCGAAATTGCTTGTCGGTATAAAAACATTAATTATCTTTGTGCCAACTTGTTAATAATTTTGTGATATGAGAAATTCGGAACATACCTTCAAGTCGGCTGATGGCGCGGACATATTCTATCGACGTTTTTTGCCCGATGGCGAAACAAAAGCAGTCCTACAGATATTTCATGGAATGGCAGAACATTCTGCCCGTTATGCCGATTTTGCCAATTACTTGACTGGTAATGGAATTGCTGTTTATGTCAGCGACCATCGCGGACACGGGAAGACCATAACCGGCATGAAGGATTATGGCGTATGGCAGCATCGCGACGAGTGGTGGCGCATTGTTGCCGACCTGAAGCAACTGAAGGATATTGCAACTGCAGAAAATCCTAATGTTCCGTATTTCGTGCTTGGACATAGCATGGGGTCGTTTTTGGCACGTACATTTATAACAAGGTACAGCACCGAAATTTCGGGTGTAATAATAAGTGGCACAGGAACAAATCCGACTGCCGTTTTGCGTTTCGGAAAGTTTATTGCCGATTTCGCCTGCACTTTTGAGGGATGCCGTTCCAAGGCAAAGTTGCTCGACAAACTTTCGTTCGGCGGATACAACAAGGGTTATAGTGCGCCATACCAGTGGCTTTCACGCGACGATTCGCAGGTGAAAAAGTACATAGCAGACGAACTCTGCGGTGGATTGTTTTCAAATTCGTTCTACCGTGGATTTTTCAAAGGCTTGATATACATCAATAAACGCTCATCTGGAGAACTGATAAACAAGAATTTGAAGATGCTCTTCGTATCTGGCGACAAGGACCCTGTAGGCAATTGTGGTAAAGGTGTTGAGGAGGCTGTCGATTTTTACCGCGACCTGCACATTGCAAACATACAGTTGAAGTTATATCCTAATGCCCGTCACGAGATTCTCAACGAAATCAACAAGGAGGAAGTTTATAACGATTTGCTGAAATGGATAAATTCCGTTCGCTGAGCCCTGTCTAAGCTTAGGAATCTAATCTTTTGACAGACATTTGACCATCCGAACCTTCGGCTGACGCTCAGGGTGCGGTGTTTAGGGTGCGAGAGCAACGTCGCTAATAGTTGTTGAAATCTTTGCACGATTCTCTTTCCTCCGCCATTTATATTTCTATAATTTTGCCAAAAATTTTATTCGATGAAAAAGTACATTCTATCGTTTGACCAAGGTACTACTAGTTCGCGTGCCATATTGTTCGACAAGAAGTTCAACATTGTTGGCATCGAGCAGCAGGAGACTACGCAATATTTCCCAAAACCCGGCTGGGTTGAGCAGGATGCCAACGAAATATACCGCAACCAGATAGCTACTGCACGCCAACTTATAAACAAGTGCGGCATTTCGTTTTCGGATGTTGCTGCAATTGGCATTACCAACCAGCGCGAGACAACCGTAGTATGGAACCGCAATACGGGCAAACCGATATACAATGCCATAATCTGGCAGGACAAGCGCACCGAAGACCTTTGCTCAAAAATCAGGAAAAAAGATTTTGGAAAATACATAAATGCCGTTACTGGTCTTGTGGTAGATTCGTACTTTTCGGCTACAAAACTGAAATGGATTCTCGACAATGTTCCCAATGCCCGCGAAATGGCTCGCCGTGGTGATTTGCTTTTCGGGACTATCGACACTTGGCTGATTTGGCGTCTGACAAGCGGAAAATGCCACGTCACCGACTGCTCCAACGCTTCGCGTACTATGATGTTCAATATCAAGACTCAGGAGTGGGATGAGAATATCCTCGATGAGTTTGACATTCCGCAGAACATGCTTCCAAATGTGGTCGATTCGTCGTGCGAAATTGGCATTACAGACAAGTTGGTCTTCGATGCCGAAATTCCAATCTGCGGTATTGCGGGCGACCAGCAGGCTGCGCTTTTTGGTCAGGCTTGCTACGACGAAGGCTCGGTAAAGAACACCTATGGCACAGGATGTTTCCTTCTTATGAATACAGGTAGCAAGGAAGTGCGTAGCGAATGCGGACTAGTCACTACAATCGCTTGGCGAATAGGAGGCAAGGTTTCGTATGCTCTCGAAGGAAGCGTGTTTGTGGCAGGTGCAGCTTTGAAATGGTTGCGTGACCAGATGGGACTTATCAAGACTGCTGCCGAGACAGAAAAACTGGCATCGGAAGTAAAAGATACTAATGGTGTGTACTTCGTGCCAGCATTCGCAGGATTGGGTGCTCCCTACTGGAATATGAATGTCCGTGGCAGCATAAGCGGAATAACGGGAGGAGTTACTTACAAGCATATTGTCCGTGCCGCACTCGAAGCAATGGCATACCAGACAAAGGATGTGCTCGACGCGATGGAAAAGGATTCGGGAATCAAGATTACGGCTCTTAATGTTGACGGTGGCGCGTCGGTTAACAATTTCCTTATGCAGTTCCAGTCCGACATTCTGCAGATTGATGTTCAGAGGCCTAAGATTGTGGAATCGACATCACTAGGAGCAGCCTACCTTGCCGCACTTGCAATTGGCTGGTGTACAATGAAAGACTTGACTTCGACACGAGAACTTGAACATACGTTCTCACCCACGATGAAACCCAAAGACGCCAAGGATAAGTACGGCGGTTGGTGCAAGGCAGTTGCCGACCTTGAAAGGAATTGTGAAAAGTAGATACAAAAAAAGCGGGTGAAAATCCGCTTTTTGTATTTTAGAAAGGCGCCTCTGTCGGGACGAAAGGAAAGTCTTCTGATGCTTTCGTTGGTGGAAATGATGAAAAATCCTCAGAAATTTCAAGACCTATATTTGAAATCAACTTCTCAACGTTGGGATTGTGGCCTTTTATTTCGTTCAGAGCATCTGATTTTACTTTTTTATATGCCATACGTTCTTTTTCTCTCAACGTCGGGTCTTGTTCCAGCACGATAGAATACCAGCCCTCTGGCTTTAATACATCTTCGATTGGCGGGTCGGATGCTTTGTACTTGTTGTCAAGTGCTAAGTATGCATATTTTTTTGCCACGTTAGTGTATAAGAACCTATTTGAAGTGTTGTCTTTGCTCAAATCCTTTAATTCTTGGCTTTCAGAGATGTTTTTTGTAACATGGTAGTTCCAATCGTAAAACTGGCTAACAGTTTGCAGGCAGTTTAATTTCTGAAGATAATACAATGCAAAGCTGACATCTTGGAAAAGAATAGGTGTTATTTCATTGACATCGTCATCGTATGCATACCTGTCCAAATAAAAATTATTGTTGTCCAGACACACATCGTGGATTATGTTGTATAGTAAGTCTCTGCCTTCATCTTCCTTAATGCGTATTCCTGAGTGATAAGCGACAGCAAGGTATTCGATGGGGGAAAGCTTGTCCTTTTCGATGACGAAATTTTTATCATCCGCCATTCTCATACATATAAAGAAGTAGTTCCTTCTATGAGTAAACTTTTCGATATTCTCGGAAATGTATTCGGTGGGGAAGTGGCGTATTGCAATCCAGGAGCATTTTTCTTCGTGAAATTGTTCCCAGAGTTCCTTTATCTTGGGTTCGAACGACTATCAAGGAATGCAAGGATAATTTTCTTTTGGTCTTTCCAGTCGAGATATTTGAATCTCCATTGTATTTCTTTGCGCGATTCGGAGACTTTGCCACTTTTCTTGTCGATATAGTTTTTTATCAGTTGCGCAATGGGCGCATTCCTTTTTATGTTGTAGTCTTTCATATAATTAAGATTGGTTTATTGTGAAAAATATGGCAAAGACGATTGCCTTTGCCATAAATATTTATTTTATCTGAAAACTAAAGTTTTATCTCGGTTATTCAGCTTTTTCTTCCTTAGCTTCAGCTTCGGCAGCTTCTTTCTCTGCATTTGCCTTTTCTTCCAAGTAAGCCTTAATCGATTCTTCGGTGATAATTCCCTTCTCGACAAGCAGGTTGTACCAAGAAACAATCTTCTTGATGTCGGACATATAAACCTTTTCCTTTTCGTAGTTGGGGAGAACCTTCTCGAAGAAGGCTGCAAGTTCGGTGTTTGCCGACTTTGCTGTTACGTCGGTAATGGCACCTTTGTACTGGTTGAAAATGTTTACAAAGACATCCTTCAATGGAGTGTCGTCGTCGTATGTGTAAACGGTTATGTCTTCAAGTGTGCTTATGCGTGATGTTGAGAATGCCGGCATACGCTTGCCAGTGATTAACGATTCAACAATGACACTGGTGTTTTTTCTCGATACAAGCTTCAATAGTCCGGGCTGACCAGCTATTGACAAAATTCCTTCTAAAAACATAATTTCAATATCATTTAAAATTTGGAGTGCAAAAGTAGCATATCAATTTTTAAAACAAAGAAATTTTTTGCGTGTTTTTTTTAACAAGGTGGATTTTAAAAAATCTAAATTTGCGTGAATGGCTGTTTTTCAACAATTAACAATTATACAGCAAACGCGGTGTCCTTTATTGTTTTTCATTGTTCATAAAATTTTGATAGGAATACTCCCAATACGATAAAAAATCAGTAAGTTTGAAACTTGTTTCTGTTCGGCTCGGAATCGTGTCGGACTATTGTTAATGTATTGAAAATGAAGATAAAATTTATAGGTGCTACTCGCGAGGTTACAGGAAGCAAACACATGATAATTACCGATTCGGGAAAGAAAATTCTTCTCGACTGCGGAATGTTTCAGGGCAAGGGTATGGAAACCGACGCAGCCAACAGGGATTTGGGGTTCGAACCGTCGGAAATCGACTATGTGCTTGTTTCGCACGCTCATATCGACCATACTGGACTTATACCGTATATTTACAAAAATGGATTCAACGGAAAAGTTATTTGTACGGATGCAACCAAGGACTTGTGTTCCATTATGTTGCCTGATTCAGGCTTTATTCAGGAACTTGATATCAAGTGGTACAACAAGAAACTTTTCAAGCAGGGACTTCCGCGTGTGAACCCGATTTACACCCACATGGATGCCGAGCAGTGCATGAAGATTTTCGTTGCTGTGCCATACGACAAGGACTACAAGGTCGATGAGGGCATAACCGTGCGTTTCACCAATAGCGGGCACATGCTCGGTAGCGCAGTTGTTAACATTACCCTCGAGGAGAATGGTAAGGTCACAAGAATTGCCTACACGGGTGATGTCGGTCGTCCGCACAATAGGATTGTGAAGCCGCCGGTACCGTTCCCGCAGGCCGATATACTCATTACCGAGGCGACTTACGGCGACCGTATCCACGAGCAGGACAGGGAAACGGAACTCGATTTGTACAATGTCATTAACAACACCTGCGTGCAACGTGGCGGAAAACTGATAATTCCTTCGTTCAGCGTGGGACGTACTCAGGAAATCGTGTATATGCTCAACAATTTCTACAACGAGGGCATTCTTCCCAAGATTGACATTTATGTTGACAGTCCGCTGTCGGTGAATGCTACCGAAATTTTCAAGATGCACCACGAATGCTACAACGACCAGATAATTGAAGCAATGAAGAACGACCCGAATCCGTTCTATTTCGATACCTTGCATTACGTTAAGAGTGCCGACGAATCGAAGGAACTGAACACAACCAAGAAGCCGTGCGTAATAATCTCGGCATCGGGAATGGCGGAAGCTGGTCGGGTAAAGCATCATATTGCAAACAGCATCGAGGATTCGCGCAACACAATAATGCTTGTCGGTTACTGCGCTCCCGAAACATTGGGCGCAAGAATACAGGAAAAAGGGCTGCACGAAATTTCAATTTTCGGAAATGTACATCCGCTGAATGCTGATATTGAGAAGATTGAATCGTTGAGCGGTCACGGCGACTACATCGAGATGGGCGATTTCATTTCGTGCCAGAATCCCGACAAGTTGCGCAACATTTTCCTTGTTCACGGCGACTACGAGGCTCAGAAGTTCTATCGCGAGTACCTTATGAGCAAGGGATACAGCAATATTCAGATTCCAAAGCGAGGAGACGAATTTTATTATTAGAAAATGGACGAAAAGAGGCTTACGCCGCGCGACATATTGAAGAACTATCTGGAAAGCAAGTCGTTGAGGAAAACTCCTGAGCGCTTTGCCATCCTTGACGAGATATACTCCGATTCGGGGCATTTCGACATCGAGACTTTGCACGAGTCGATGAAGAAAAAGAATTATCACGTCAGTCTCGCAACCTTGTACAATAACATTGATATTCTGATAGATGCAGGTCTTTTGGTGAGACATCAGTTCGACAAGGGCAACACCTACGAGAAAACGATGGACAATATCAAGCACGACCATTTTATATGCCGTCAGTGCGGAAAGATATACGAAGTGTCGTTGTCGAAGGTCAATGATGTAAAGGACGAGGTGGTGCAGAAATATGGTTTCGATGTGGCTTCGCACTTCCTAACCGTTTATGGTATATGTAGCAATTGTAAAGAATTAAAAAACAGAAAATAAAACAGCAATGAAAGTAGATGTCTTATTAGGTATGCAGTGGGGTGACGAAGGCAAGGGAAAGATTGTCGATGTGCTTACGCCGCAGTATGACATTATTGCCCGTTTCCAGGGCGGTCCGAATGCAGGACATACGTTGGAATTCAACAATATAAAGCACGTACTTCACACAATTCCGTCGGGAATTTTCCGACCGAAGGCAATGAACATCATCGGTAGTGGCGTTGTGGTTGACCCTGTGATTTTGCGTGAAGAGATTGAATCGGCTATGAAACTTGGTGCCGACTTGCACAACAATTTGTTAATCAGTAAGAAGGCTCATCTAATAATGCCGTCGCACCGTCTGCTCGACAAGGCTTACGAGGAATACAAGGGCGCAAGCAAGATTGGTTCGACGCAGAAAGGCATAGGTCCTACTTATACCGACCGCACAGCCCGCATTGGTTTGCGTATGGGTGAAATTTTCTCGCCTGACTTTGTGCAGAAGTACAATACCACGAAGGCTCATCATTTGAAAGTGATGCAAGGCTACAACTTCACCGAAACCAACGAGGAATACGAAAAGCAGTGGTTCGAGGCTATCGAATACCTTAAGGCATTCAATTTTATCGATTCTGAAATATATGTCAACAAGGCATTGAACGATGGCAAGTCGATTCTGGCTGAAGGTGCACAGGGCTCGATGCTTGATGTGGATTACGGTTCGTATCCTTTTGTAACATCGTCGAATACCTTGGCGTCTGGCGTATGCTCGGGTTTGGGCGTGGCTCCGTCGAAGATTGGCAAGGTTTATGGTATCGTAAAGGCATATTGCACACGTGTCGGCAGCGGTCCGTTCCCAACCGAACTTTTCGATGCTACTGGCGAAACTTTGCGCAAGATTGGAAATGAATTTGGTGCAACTACTGGTCGTGCTCGTCGTTGCGGTTGGCTCGACCTTGTGGCTCTCAAGTATGCCGTGATGCTAAATGGTTTGACCGACATAATCATAACCAAAGCCGATGTGCTTAATGACTTTGACAAGTTGAAAGTTGCTGTGGCATACAAGATTAATGGTAAGGAAGTTGATTATGTTCCTTTCGAGATGAATGATGAGATAGAGCCTGTTTATGTTGAATTTGACGGTTGGAAGCAGGACATTTCAAAGTGTCAGAGCGAAGATGATTTGCCAAAGCAGCTCAAGGACTACTTGAAGTTCATTGCAAAGGAAACTGGTGTAAGAATATCGTACTTGTCGGTTGGTCCCGACAGGGTTCAGACATTAAAGGTTAATATTGAATAATATGGAAATTACTGAAGACTTTTTGAAGGAAACTCCATTTGCCGTAACCGTTTGCGACAACGACGGCATAATAGTATATATGAACGACAAGGCATCGGCAACTTGGGAGGCTCGTGGCGGTGCTTCGCTCATCGGCAAGTCGCTATACGACTGCCACGGCGAAAGGGCTACGGCTATGATTAAAAATATGTTGGCTACTGGTAGTACCAATGCCTATACCATATTGAAGAACGGCCAGAAGAAACTTATCTACCAAAGTCCGTGGCACAAGGACGGCAAGGTGGCAGGTCTGGTTGAACTTTCGATCGTGATTCCGGAGGAAATGCCGCATTTTGTAAGAAGCTAAATAATTTACGATTTACGAATTACGATTTATGATTGAATCTTTGAACATTGAACATTGAACATTGAACATTGAACATTGAACATTGGACATTGAATCTGCAAAATCGTCAAATTTTCAAATCGTTGAATCATTTAAAATAAAAGTGCTATTTTTGCCGTTTCATAATAAAGACCGTTGTGTGTAAGGCATTGCGAATATTATTGGTGATTTTGTTTCCGTTTTTGATAATGGGAACAAAGTCTTTTGCGCAGGATGCTCCTGTGTACGAGCAGTATGTATTTAGCAATACTCTTCTAAATCCCGCATTTATAGGTCTTGTGGATATGATTGAGGTGAAGGCAGCTCATCGTCAGCAATGGATGGGGTTTGGGACAAGAAATACACCAAGAACAACATTCCTTATGTTTCGTTCGCGAATCAAGGATCGTGATGGAGGTCTTGGCGGTTTCATATTTACAGACCAAAATGCTGTAAATACACAGACTGGACTTCAATTGAATGGCTCGTTTCAGTTCCTGATGCGAACAAAACGAAAGACTCGCACCATACTTTCATTCGGGTTTGGGGCCACTGTGTTTGTGCATACCTATGACGAATCCTCTTTTGACCGCGACATTTATGACCCGATTGTTAATTACAGCAGACAAAACTATTTTGGCTATGATGCCAATTTTGGTGTATTGTTGACTCATGGCGGTCTGATTGCAGGCGTTAGCTTCAACAATTTGTTGCAATGGACTTGCCCCGTGTACAATCTCGAACTTGAGCGTTCTCCGAGTGTAAATATGAATATTCACGCGGGAAAGACTTTTTGGCTTACGGCAGGAATGCCGATAAGTCCGCTTGTTATATACAAGACCAATATGCAGAACCTGACCCAGATAGATCTTGGGGTAAAACTTAAGTTCCTCTCTGGCAATAGAATTCATACGGTTTATACCAAGAATGAAAATGAGTTTGTAATAGGTCTTACATACAAGCAGACACTTGATGTCGGCAATGTAAGTCCGCTCTCTATTTCTCCGATGGTAGGCTTTGTGATGAAGGGAGTATCAGTGTCGTATTTGTGCGATGTAGGACTTACAAGTTTGCAGAGATACAACTACGGAACGCATCAGATATCCTTGGGATTCAGACTTTATCGCGATAAGTTCACGACTTTGGACAAGCATAATGTTGCATCAATGGTTTACGATTTTTAGAATGTGCCTATGAAGAAAATCCTCGCGTTGATATTGGTTGTTTTTAGTTTTGTGGCGACATTTGCCCAACATGCTGGCGACAGCATCGATTGTAGCGACCGCATAGGCTATTCGTGGATGAAGGGCTATGGTAATGCCAATGCCGAGTCTGTGTCGGATGTGGCTGTTGACAATGCAGGAAACATATATGTGGCAGGAACTTTTTCGGAAACGCTTTCCATTGATGGTCATTCGGTTACGTCGGCAGGAAACACCGACTTTTATGTTGCCAAGATGTCGCCAGATGGAAATGTTGTTTGGTTGAAAAGTGGCGGAAGCAATGCTGTTGAACAGGCAAATGCTATTGCTGTGGATGCTAACGGCAACGTGTATGTAGTTGGTTTGTCAAACGATAACACTTCGTTTGATGGCAATGCGTTTCCGTCGCGTGGTGCAAAGGACGGATTTTTGCTGAAACTTGATTCTGATGGTAACTATAAGTATGTTAGGACTTTGGGATGCTTCGAGGACGACAATGCTTCAGATTTGGCTATTGACGGAAATAATAATGTTATTGTCACAGGATATTTCAATTACGCTTTGCAGGTAGGTCCTCTGTCGTTCTATCAGGATGCAAGGGGAGGGGACGATGCTTTTTGTCTCAAGTTCGATCCCGTAGGAGAAATCCTGTGGTCGATGACTTATGCGTCAACTTCGCCAGACTATGGAAAGCGAGTTGCCTGCGATGCAAGCGGAAATATTTATCTTGCTGGCGAATTCAAGGGGAACCTGTCGATGGGAGGCAACAGTTTGTCTTCGTTGTCCGACTATAATATTTATCTTGCCAAGTTCAACCAGTCGGGTGCTGTGCAATGGGCTGTGCAGCAGGGCGTAACAGGTAGAGACAGCGTAAATGCTCTATCTGTAAGTTCGGCTGGAGATGTCTATCTGGCATATAAGCAGGGGACTGGAGCTTCTGTTGTTGCAAAATTCTCCAATAGTGGTGCTTCTCAGGGAATTGTTTCTTTCCCTGGCAGTGGCAGTTTGGCTATTGGCGACATAATTTGCGATTCATACCATAATTATTATATTGCTGGAAGTTTCTCGGGCTCTTTGGACTTCGGTTCGGGAGCGGTCGCATCGTCTGGTTCGGGATCCGATTACTTTATTGTTAGATATGGTTCGGATGGAGTTCCNNAATTATAATTCGATAAAATCATTGGCGCTCGACTATGCCAACAACGTTGTGGCTGCTGGTTCTTTCGCGTCTTCAATAACTATAAATGGAGATACAGAAACTTCTAACGGACAGACTGATGCATTGGTTATAAAGTTTGAACGTTATATAAGTTTCGGACAGATAAATATTTTGAGTGCAGGCTGTAATGCAAACAGTATGGGGGCAAGCATTGATATTGAAGGTGGCGAGTCTCCGTATTCGTATTACTGGTCAAACGGTTCTACTTCGGAGTCGTTGACTGGCGTTTCGGCTGGTACTTATTCGCTTACCGTTGTTGATAATGCCAATTGTTTCATAACCACTTCGTTGACCTTGTCGCCACCAGAGCCTCCGATTGTTGCTTTGCCAAGTATTCCGACTTTGTGTCCTTCTGATACTATTACAGTTTCGGCGAATGAAGGGATGTCGGCGTATGCTTGGAGTACTGGTGCTAATACCCGTGAAATTTCTGTCTATGCTCCTGGTAGTTATTCGGTTACCATAACGGCTCAGAATTCTTGTACGGCTTCGGCATCATTTAATGTTTCGCAGTACCCTAATATTGACGTGTTGCCCGAAACCGACTATTATTTCTGTCCAGGTGAAATGCTTACAATCGAAGCTAGCGGTTTCCTTTCGTACTACTGGTCGAATGGTACAAATTCATCGACATTTAATACACCTATGGAATATACGTTCTGGGTAAGGGCTTACAACGGCATTTGCTACTACTACGATACATTGACAACACACAAGTATCCGCGTCCGACAATTGAACTTGGAGCCGACACGCGTTTTTGTGAGGGCGACAGTGTGCGTGTCACTGCTCCCGATGGCTTTGCTTCGTATTCGTGGAGCAATGGGGCAGAAGGACGCTCTGTATGGGTATCGACGCAAGGTACGCTTACGGTAGAAGCTACCGATAATAATTCGTGCAAGGCTACCGATTCTATGAATGTGGATGCTGTTGACGCTCCGAAAGTTGACCTTGGTAGGGAAAAGTGATATTGTCACCATCGGGTTCGTATGATAATTGCTCATTCCTATGGAACAATAATGCGTCATCGTCTTCGATTGGCGTTGACAGAAGTGGAACCTACTGGCTTAGGGTGACTAACGAATACGGATGCATAGGCGTTGATACTGTTAGCATATTGGTTATCAATGTGCCGCCATTCGGACTGCCTGATGAACTTGATTTTTGTGACGATTATGCAAGGCTGTCGTCATCTAACCATTATTTAGCTTACCAATGGAGCACAGGAGAATCAAGCGCGTCCATAGATATTTACTCGTCGGGCTTGTATATAGTTACAGTGACCGATGCAAGCGGTTGTACAATAAGCGACCAAGTAAATGCAACGAAACATTATATTGAAGAGCCATTTTTCGGTGACGATACCGTATTCTGCGGTTTGCAGTCGCGCCGGCTTTATCTGAATACTACTTACGAGACATATACTTGGAACAATGGTTCTTCCGAACCGTACATCGACATAGCCAATCCCGGAGGCTATTATTCGGTTAGCGTAACTAATGCTAGCGGTTGTACAGCAAGCACTTCGATGAGGGCTCGTTTCTCCGACAACTATCCCGAAATTACCAAAATAACTTCAGGCAAAGGACTTGTAATTGTTGAAGTTGAAGGCGGAACGCCTCCTTACTATTATTCGGCAGACGGAAGAACTTGGCAGTCGTCTAACATATTTGACAATTTGCCATCCGATTTCTATGACATTATGGTGCAGGACAATAACCATTGCACCGACCAGATGCAGACTTATCTTGATGCCTCAATTGGAATTCCTTCGTTCTTCACACCAAACGGCGATGGGTTCAACGATACATGGATTATAACTGGTCTATATATGTATCCCAATGCTAAGGTTGCCGTTTACGACCGCTATGGTAAGGAACTTTTTTCTTCGAAAGGTGCAATATGTGAATGGAACGGAATGTACGCTGGACATCCTCTTGCAAGCGATTCGTATTGGTATGTCATTTATCTCGGTGAAGGCTTCCCTCCGATGAAAGGTTCTGTTACTATAAAAAGATGATAAGTGTTTCTATGCGCTAATTTATTATACTTTTTAGTGCCTGCAAGCATGGATTTTTTTTCTTCTCGTCCAACCTTTTCTTACAAATCAAAGTTTTAAGAAATACAACTTCTCAAAAAAAATCAAAAACAATATTCGTACATATAAAAAAAAAATTATATTTGCACTTGTTGAGAAATCGTCATTTACGATGAAAGGTTTGATGCGCTGATGGGCGAAAATAATAACAAATTGGGAGTTTAATTTAAAATTTATGTAAATATGAGAGCAAAAAGTTTGATTTTGGTAATGTCGTTGCTATGCATTCCCTTTATGATAGCAAAGGCGCAGAGTGTTCAAATCAAGAGCAGTGCAAGTGATGTGTTATATCGGGGCGTGAAGAATCCTGTCTCGATAGTGGCAAAGGGTAATGATGGTGTAATGCCGTCAATATCAGATGGAGCAAAAATTTATTCGGGAAAAGTTTCTGGATTCGATGGTCAGTATGTGGTTGAAATAACCGACCCGGATGTTAAGTCGGTGAAAATAAGTTTTGGCGAAGCTACTAGTGAGTTCAAGGTGCAGGGGCTCCCTACACCGGCAATCACAATTGGTGGATATAAGGTAGGCGATGAAGTCCCGGTGTCAGTTTTTTCTAAATCTGCACAGCTTGATGCTGTAATCGACGATGCAAACTTTCCATTTAAGGACGTAAAATATACAGTAACACAGTTTACATATATGAAAGAAGCCGATGGTATAACATCATCGCAGCTTGTAACTGGAAATAAGATACCTGCAGATATACTGAAGGATATAAAGAAGAAGTCTTCCGGAGACTCAATAGCATTCATCGGGATTAAGGTCTCTACACCTACAGGACAAAGAAACGCTCCTGGTTATACTGCAAAATTGAAATAAAAACCCTCAAGGGGCATATATCTTAGTAAGTTGCTTTGCTGTGTGTTTCATATAGTAAAGCAACTTTTTTATTCATCTCTTGCATTGTCGCAAAAAATCCATTAAATTTGTCCTATCATTTATAAATAGGTAAGAATATGAAAGAAATTATGCCCGTAAATGGGATTTTTGAAATGCCTGCATTGCCGTTCGAAGCATCGGCTCTACAGGGAGTTATAAGCGCAGAAACTTTGTCGTTCCACCATGGAAAGCACTTGAAGGCGTATGTTGACAATATGAACAA
>CACWOG010000107.1:17234-29684 GCA_902762455.1 uncultured Bacteroidia bacterium
GAAGGCTTGTCGTTGGTTGAGGTTGTGAAGCGTGCCGAAGGCGGAATGTTCAACAATGCTGGTCAGGTGCTCAACCACACCATGTATTTCGAGCAGTTTGGTGCAAAGCGCGAAAATAATAAGCCGGAAGGTGTTCTTTTGTCGTTGATTGAAAAGAATTTTGATTCGTTTGAGGCTTTTAAGACAGAATTTGTACAAAAGGGAGTTTCTCTCTTTGGCTCTGGCTGGGTTTGGCTGTCGCTGAAAGGTGGAGAACTTGTCATTACTCAGGAACCGAATGCTGGAAATCCAGTTCGTAGCGGATTGAAGCCATTGCTTACCTTCGATGTTTGGGAACATGCCTACTATCTCGACTACCAGAACCGTCGTGCCGACCATCTCGCAGCATTGTGGGACATCATCGACTGGAAGGTGGTCGAAGGAAGGCTGTAATTGTGAAAAATCAATAATCTGTAGCGGTGCAATGTGTTGCACTGCTACAAAAAAACGACAAAACTCTTGTCCGTTTCCATATAATCATTATTTTTGCAGAAAATTTAATGGTTTTGTAATATGAAAACAGGGCAATACATCTTAATGTTTGTTGCAATCTTTGCGATAGTTGCAGTGCTGGCGGTTAGCGGTTGCAAAAAGAAGGAAACATATACGGTGACTTTCGATGCCAATGGTGGAACTGGGGAAATGGCGGAACAGGTATTCATCGAAGGAGAGCCGCGGGCGCTCATTGGTAATATCTTATCATATCCGGGATATGTCTTTAAAAATTGGAATACAGAGAAGAACGGTACAGGAACATCGTATGACGACAGGCAAAGAATAACCGTTACTTCCGATATGACCTTGTACGCGCAGTGGAAAAAGATAGTTACTTTCGTAACGGTAACTTTCGATGCAAATGGAGGCAGTGGAGAAATGGAGCCTCAACAGATGATTGCAGATGTGCCACGGGTATTAGTGGCAAATGCATTTGTCAATGGTAATCATCCGTTCAGTTGTTGGAACACTATGGCTGATGGTAGCGGAACAACATATACCGATATGCAGGAAATAACCATCTCAAGAAACATGACTTTGTATGCGCAGTGGAGTAGCCACGAGTTTGTCGATCTCGGTTTGCCAAGCGGTACGCTTTGGGCAAATTGCAATGTAGGGGCAACAAATCCGGAAGATTATGGTGACTATTTCGCATGGGGAGAAACCTCTCCAAAGGAAGTATACAATGACTCAAACTATAATTATTGTGTAGAAACCTATTGTGTTGTAGATGGTGAATCGTATGGTTACAAGTTAACAAAATACTGTAATGACAGTAGGTTTGGTTACCGCGGATTTACAGATGATTTAACAACTCTTGAACCAAGTGACGATGCTGCCACTGTCAACTGGGGTGACGCATGGAGAATGCCTACATACGAAGAAATGGTTGAACTTAATGATTATTGCATCAGAACCAGGACAACCCAGAACGGAATAAATGGACTATTGGTCACAGGGCCTAATGGCAATAGTATTTTTTTGCCGGCTGCTGGAGGTTATAATAATTTAAATAGTGCTAATTATTTAGATGAAGTTGGCGAACAGGCCATGTACTGGTCGAGTTCGTTAGGTCATTTTGGGGATAATGTAATTCCTACAGCTGCGACAATTATACAATTTAAATCATATTATGATTCTTCTTCATTTGTATCCATTAGTGAGCGTTCTTATGGACAATCAGTAAGACCTGTTGTCGCACATTAATATATTGCTTTCGAATGAAAATCTAAAGTAGCTGGCGAAAGTTGGCTGTTTTTTGTAAAAATAATTTGCTAATTTCCATGAAATACTTATCTTTGTCCGTAAAAATTAAAGCGTAGTATAATATGAAGCGAACTCTATTTTTTATGGTTGCAATCTTCTCCTTGGCAGGAATGATAGCAATTAGTGGTTGCAAAAAGAAGGAAACATATACGGTTACATTCGATGCCAACGGAGGAATTGGCGAAATGGCGGAACAGATATTTACAGAAGGAGAACCCCATGCGCTTGCTGGTTATCTCTTTTCATACCAAGAGCATACCTTTAAATGTTGGAACACAATGAAGAACGGCACTGGCACATCGTACGATGACCGTCAAAGAATAACCGTCACTTCCGACATGACCTTGTATGCACAGTGGAAAAAGATTGTCACTTTCGTAACCGTTACTTTTGATGCAAATGGTGGTACTGGTGAAATGCAACCGCAGCGGTATATTGTCGGTTCTCCGCAAGTACTAAGGCCAAATACATTTACGAACCCCAACACTCCTTTTGTTAATTGGAACACCGCTGCCGATGGCAGTGGAACCGCCTACGCCAATACTCAGGAAATAACTATTTCTAGGAATATCACTTTGTATGCGCAATGGGGGAAAAAATATGTTGACCTTGGGCTCCCGTATGGTACTCTTTGGGCAATCTGTAATGTTGGGGCAGAGGCTCCCGAAGAGTTTGGCGACTACTTTGCTTGGGGTGAAACCATTCCTAAGGACGCTTACAGTTGGGAAAACTACAGCCTTTGCAACGGAAGTGCCTATTCTATGACAAAATACTGCAACAACTCAAATTTTGGCATTAATGGTTTAACCGACAACCTTACTACCCTTGAAGCCGTCGATGATGCAGCCACTGCAAACTGGGGCGAAGACTGGAGAATGCCGACTGAAACAGAAATGAGAGAACTGATAGATAACTGTACCGTAACTAGTACGACTCTTAACGAAGTTGTAGGTAACTTGTTCACGGGACGGAATGGCAACTCTATTTTTCTGCCCGCTGCAGGTATTCGCGGAGAAAATGCAACATACGATGACGAGGTCGGTTCTTACTGGTCAAGTTCTCTTACTGGAGGCCATTCCGCTTGGTACATATTTGCTGGCGGTAATTGTGATTTAATACCCTATCCTCGTTGTTTCGGATTGACTGTTCGTCCTGTTTATCAGCCGCATAACTAAAAAGTATTTACGATTTGGCTACGCTGAGCTAAAGGTTTAGATGTACGATTTACGATTGTCATCTCGCCGTCATGCTGAATTTATTTCAGCATCTGTAAAAAAATGACAATAATTCAGTATCAGTAGCGGCGCAATGCTTTGCATCGCTACAATTTTTTGTTAATAAATATATCCTGTTTGTGTATGTGTTGCGCGTGATATATGCTTATCTTTGCTACTCGTAATTTTTTCAATTGCTTATGCGATTTGATGAACTGACATTGCACGATTGTCTTCACGAGGCTGTCGAATCGTTTGGATTTGACGAGCTTACAAAGATACAGGAGGAGACTTTCCTGCCGGTTGTCGAAGGTCACGACATTATGGCCTGCTCGCAGACTGGCTCGGGAAAGACCGTGGCCTTCCTTTTGCCGATTATGGAACGGATGTTGCGTTTCCCTAAAAATGGCATCAGGGCGTTGATAATTGCACCTACACGCGAACTTTGCCTGCAAATTGAGGAGCAAATCGAAGGTCTGGCATATTTTTCAAACCAGTCGTCAATTGCAATCTACGGCGGAAACGACCAGCAGGGCTTCGGCGACCAGAAAAATGCTCTCGTCAATGGCGTTGACATCGTTGTCGCAACTCCAGGACGCTTGATTTCGCACCTTAACCTTGGTTATGCCGACTTTTCAACACTCGACTTCCTTGTCCTCGACGAGGCCGACGAAATGCTCGACATGGGCTTCTATCCCGATATCATGAAGATTGTCGCCCAGATGCCCAAGAAACGCCAGTCGCTGATGTTCAGCGCGACAATGCCGCCTCAAATCAAGAAACTCGCCGAGCAGATTCTGGTGGAACCCAAGTTCGTTGACCTTAATTTCTCGAAACCAGCCGCCGAAATCGACCAGAAGGTTTATATGGTTTACGAAAAGGACAAGATGAAACTCTTGCTTCGTACCTTGGCGGAACATAAGGGTGAGAAAGTCATAATTTTTGTCGGCAAGAAGCAGAGTGTGGGTGAGATTTCGTCGTTCCTGCGGATGAACGGTCTGCCTAACCGACCGATAAATTCAAACTTTACGCAGGAGGAACGCGAAAATGCAGTCCTCGACTTCAAGAGCGGAAAGACTAGCATAATTGTTACGACCAACCTGCTTTCGCGTGGCATCGACATCGACAATGTGAACCTGATTTTGAACTACGACATTCCGCACAAGGCCGAGGATTATGTCCATCGCATCGGTCGTACAGCCCGTGCAGGAAAGGACGGTCTGGCGATAAGTTTCATCGGCGAGAAGGAAATAGAGCATTTTGCGCGGATAGAGAAACTGCTTGAGCGTGTTGTGGATAAGTCGCCTTTGCCCGAAGGCTTTGGCGAAGCACCTGAATATGCTCCTGGCAAGAAGCCCTCGCGACGCAGGCGTGGCGGTTCTCGTTCGCATCGTGGCGGACGGAAGTTTTCGGGACAAAGGAAAACTGAACCGCAAAAGTCAGAAGGTACTGCAAACGAGGCAAAAACGCGCAGACCGCATCGTCACAGAAGACCGAATAAGGAAGCGGTACAAAATTGAGATTATTGACCGCATAGGTAAGTAACAATGTGGTTAATGAAGCTTTTGGGTTAAATCATTGTTTCGATAATATCCAGCAATTGTTTTGCTGGTTCTAGTTTTTCTTTTAAATCGTCAGGATTCACATCGTAAAGGCAATTATAGTCACTTTCATCGCGAATAGTTTGAAGTTGGCTATACAACTATGTTCTTTCGGATTTGTAATCCGAAAGGATTGAATATAAGGATTTTAAATCCGCAACAAATATCTTACTGCTTCGCACATAGTGTTGCGAGCTTTTTACATTTGGTATCTTACAAGCGTTGTTCTTTCTTCTTCGCTTAGGCTCATAGCAGTACTATTTTATCGTGTTCCACATTCTTGTAAAATGGCAAAAAAGTCCAGGATTCCCATTGCTTTCGGGAATAAATGTGCGGATTTATTTCTTCACCGATTTCCCAGCCAAGTTCCTTTAATGGATAAACATAATCGTCGTGGTCGCTGGAAGATATTTTGTCTTTGTCAAGCAGTATTAGTAAATCCAAGTCGCTACCCTCGTGCTGGTCGCCACGGGCGCGCGAGCCGTATAGCCACAATGAACTGCCTTCGGGAAGCGCGTTGTGTGCCATTCGTTTGATTTTCTCTATTACCTGCCTGTCTGTCATATCTAACACTTGAAGTATTTTTGGCAAAAATACTAAAAATTATTTTACAAAAAAATAACTGCCTATGTCCTTTCGGATTTGTAATCCGAAAGACTTGAATATAAGGATTTGTAATCCGAATAATCCAGTTTTATCACACCTAAACATCTCGTTATATTTTGCGGTGAACGCATAAAAATGTCAACTCACCGCAAAATAAAAGCACGATTGTTCTTTCGGATTTAAGACAGCAATCCGAAAGGTTTGGTTTGTCACTAGCGACGGATGGGAGGTACCATGTGTTCTAATCCTTTTGCTGTTTTCCATTCATTTCCAGTTCCGCAACTGTGCGGTCAACAACTTCCTGCAGCTGGTATGTGGCTACACCTAGTGGCGTTTGGATACCTTGCAGCGACCATTCAACAATTGTTTTCTCTGCCGACTTGCAGATTACTAGACCAACGGATGGATTGTCGCCTTCGCCACGCAGTAGTTTGTCGGCGGCTGTAACATAAAAATTAAGTTTACCTGCAAATTCGGGAGTGTATTTTACCGCTTTGAGTTCAATAATAACATATCGATGCTGTGGAATATGATAGAATACCAAATCAGGGAAGAATGATTGTCCCCCTGGCATCTGTAATTCCATCTGCCGACCAACATACGAAAAACCTTTGCCCAATTCCAATAAGAAACTGGTAACATTGTTGACAAGAGCTTCTTCAAGGTCTTTCTCATCGTATCTCTGTTTCATGGATAGAAATCCAAAGTTATATGGGTCTTTCAATATTTCTTTTGCCAACTGGCTTTGTGGAGATGGTAGTGTGCGTTCAAAATTGGTGACAGCGGAGCCTTGTGCCTGGAATAGTTTTGCATCGATATGAACATTTAGCTCTGGGCGAGACCATCCGTTATCTACAACATTTCTAATGTAGAAAAGAGCTTCATCTAAAGATTCACATCGTGAAATAATGTCAATATGCTGTCCCCAAGGAACTTGACCAAATATTTCCGGCATTTCTAAAAGGTCAATGGGGCGTTGACCTTTTGGGGTATGATCTGTCCCGTCTCCGATTAGGTTGAGATTTTGGTCAACGGGTCGTTGACTTTTTGTAATATTCTCTTTATAAAATAGATACCATCGTTTCATGTATTTTACATTAGTATGGGAGAAGCCTGTTGAATTAGGAAATGCTTCGCGCATATCAAGAGAGAATTGTTTTACAACTCCAGACTCTATGTTCTTTCGGATTTATAATCCGAAAGTCTTGAATATAAGGATTTTTAATCCGACTAATCCAGTTTTATCACTCCTAAACATCTCGTTATAATTTGCGGTGAACGCATAAAAATATCCGCTCACCGCAAAATAAAAGCACTATGCCCTTTCGGATTTGCAACCTTTAGCTCGCCCTATTGCGACAACCTTTAGCTCACTGCCATAGCAGTAATCCGCAAACAAATATCTTATCTCAATACAAATCCACCGCTCGCTTTATCCTAAATTTCTTTCACAAAAATATTCACGCATACAATTTTTGCGAATAATAATAAACATATTTGTGGCTAGATATAACAAAAAATCAGTAACTTTGTGGTCTGAAAGCGACAAATCATATATCTTACCTCAAGATTATCAAAAATGGTGCAATGAAATAGTGTCGCTCATTGAGCAAGCTAAGTTACAAGCCGTACTTAACGTGAACAAGGAGTTGCTGGCACTCTATTGGCAAATAGGCAAAGGAATACTACAAAAACAAGAAAAATTCGGTTGGGGGGCGCAAGTCGTTGAACAATTAGCAAAGGATTTGTCTATTTCATTTCCAGATGACAGAGGCTTTTCTGCTCGAAACTTATGGAATATGAAACGTTTTGCTTCTGATTATCCTGATTTCCCATTTCTGCAAGTCCCGCTTGCAGATTTTAATCAATACGAAATTCTGCAAGTCGCACTTGCAGAAAATTCAGAAACAAACTCAGGGCAACTCCCTCTCATTAAAATAGAGAAAAACGGTGAACAATTTATGCAAGTACAACTTGTACAAATAACATGGTATCATCACATTTCTCTTATTCCCAAAGTAAAATCGCTTGCTGAGCGGGCTTTTTATATTATGGAAACTGCAAGGCAAGGTTGGAGTCGCGATGTTATGCTTGCCAATATAGCGGCAGATTATCTTCATAACAAAGGAAAAGCAATTACCAATTTCAAAAACACTATTCCGCCAACACATTCCGATTTCGCACGTTATGCATTTAAAGACCCATATTGTTTCGGTTTTATAGGTACACTCTCGCTCAAAAACGAATACGGAATAGAGAAGAAACTTACCGAACATGTTACCGATTTCCTAATGGAAATGGGTAGAGGATTTGCTTTTGTCGGACGACAGTATCATCTCGTTGTCGATGGCGATGACTACTATGTCGATCTCTTAATGTACCATCTTCAAATGCACCGTTATGTAGTCATAGAACTGAAAGCCGTTGAATTTATACCTGAGTTTGTAAGCAAACTTAATTTCTATATTTCTGCAGTGGATGAATATATAAAAACACCGCAGGATAATCCAACTATTGGCCTGTTACTATGCCCTACTAAAAGTAACGAAAAAGTACGTTTTTCGCTACGTGGATTTTCACAACCAATGGGTGTTGCCGAATATGAGATAAAGAAAATAATAGAAGATATACAAGATGTTCTGCCAGACTTCAATAGTATAGATTTGGAGAACACTTCAAGTGACTAAATCTATTGTCCTTTCGGATTTATAATCCGAAAGTCCTGAATATCAGGATTTTCAACCTTTAGCTCACTGCCAAAGGCAGTAATCCGCAACAAATCCTTATCTCATTACAAATCCACCGACCGCTTAATCCTAAATTTCTTTCACAAAAATATTAACACCCACCTTCCCGCATTGCAAAATGATTAACTTTGTGCCTTAAAAATAAGATACAGATATGAAAAATGACAATAACATTGAAAAACCAATTATATCAATAATAACAGATTATCTGAAAGCTAAAGAAACGGATTTTGCTTTGATGATAAATGGCGCATGGGGTTCTGGAAAAACATATTTCATAAAGAACACACTAGCATCAAAAATAGAAAAAATTGCTTGTCCCAATAAAAAGAATCAGAAATACAAGCAAATATATGTCAGTTTATATGGGGTATCTTCCATTGAAGAAATAAGAGATAAAATCTTTTATGGAATAAATCCTAAATTAAAATGGATTGATTCAATATCAAGTAGATTGATTTCTGCAACTGAAGCTATTCCCAATGCTGGAAAGATAATAAAGTATTCTCTTTCACTTGACAAAAATGAAAAATCAAGCATTATAAAAAAAATCACAAAATACGATGACAAGGTTCTTGTTTTTGACGATTTAGAAAGAATTGATTTTAAATCATTAGATATTCAATCTGTTTTAGGGTTTATCAATTTTTTAGCAGAACATAATCATTGTAAAATTATAGTAGTCGCAAATGATGGCGATTTAGATGAAGAATATAAGCAATTCAAAGAAAAAACAATTCGTTTTTCATACACCTATTGCCCAGAAAAGGAAGAAATATTTGATAATATTTGTGAAAAATATAATGACGATTATAAACAATTTCTAAAAGAACAAAAGCAATTCATATTAGAAATTCTCAATGCTGGGAAATGTGAAAACATTAGGACTTTGATTTTTATAACAGATGTTTTTCAAAAGATATTTGAAAAAACGAAAGGTGAATTTTCTGAAAAAATAAATAGGGATTTATTATTGCCATTTACAATTATTTCTATCGAAGCAAAGAACGGAAAGACAAAAGAGAACCTTAAAGGTTGTCTAATACCAATTAATAATTTATCTTATTCTAGTTTACCAACAAACAATGATTTAGATGAAGAAAAAAATGACCCAAAAGAAAAGGAGGAAATATTACTCAGGAACAAGTATGTCCGTTTCAGAAAATATAATGCGATACTATTTTATGACATTTTATTCGACTTAGTCTATGAGGGATACATCCAAGATTATAGATTGGAAAACATTATTGAATCTATACGGAAAGAGTATATAGCAAAGGAAGGAACTGAAGAATCGAAACTTGTTAAGCAAATTATTGACTGGACTCAGATTCCTGATGAAGATTTCGAGAATGTTATAAAAACAATAAAGGAAAAAGTTTCTTCAGGAAAGTTTGATGCTATAGATTTGTTGAAAATTTATGAGGCATTTATTCATATTGACGCTATGAAAATAAATGATTTTACCTTGACTGACAATGACACAGAAACTTTCAAGTCTGCTATTGATAATGCTATGCGATTCAAACAATATTTGCCATTTTTTGAAACAGAAGCCCCTATATGGGTCAACTATGATGCCCCAGTTAGTGGTATAGAGGATGAAGAAACAAAAATAAGTGCAGAAGCTGAAGCAAAATATAATAATTTGCGGCAATATGCATTATCAATTAATAATAGACATCAAGAGGAAGATTATCAAGCCCAAATAATTGTAATATTATCATTCATAAAAAATGATGAAACAGAAAGATTTAGAGAATTTATATCTGATCAAAACAATAAGTTTTTATTTATAGACATTCCACCTAAGGATCTTATTAGTGCAATAATATCAGCAAGTGCAAAAACTAAACAAATCTTTTTATTTGGATTGGAATTATTATTCCCTAAACATGTCACGATTGCTTCAAGTAAAGAAGTTGAGTTTTTGAAAGCATTAAAAAAAGAATTGGATGATTACCTAAATAAACAAACCATAAGAAAAAATAGCTTAACCAATTTATACTTAGCACGAAACTATATAAACAGTCTCCACCGTTATCTTTGAATATCATAATACCATAATAAGTTAATTTTTTCCTTATTTCCCCTTTTGTGGAGTGTTGTCAAGATTGAAAACTTCGATATTATTGTTTTTTCAAACCACTCAATCCACATTTTAATGTGTATAATTATTTCCAACTATTAAGAAATATATTTCTAATATGCAATAAATTTGTGACTTTAACGTACATACTATATATAAGATATGACCATATACGAAGTTCTCGATTTGTTCCGTAGCACCGCCTACACACAGAAATTAAAAGGCGAAAAGTTTGAAAAACTTATGCAGCGTTGGCTTCTTGCAGACCCTACTTACAAAAACATTTTTACTAAAGTTTGGATGTGGGCAGACTCGCCATGTACCGCTACATTGGGCAAACAAGACCTCGGTATAGACTTAGTCGCTTTAGATGATAATGGTGGCTATTGGGCTATTCAATGTAAATGTTACGACGACCAGACTGTTATCCAGAAATCTGCCGTTGATTCATTCCTTGCAAATAGTTCTCGCAAATTCAAGGATAAAGCAGGTAACGATGTTTCATTTTCTGGTCGCATGTGGATTTCCACAACAAACAAGTATGGCAAGAACGCCGAACAGACTTTTGAAAATCAAAACCCTGTTGTAAATCGTATAAGCCTACAAACTCTCGACAACTCCCAAGTAGATTGGGATGCTCTGGTTAACGGTAAAAATGGCGACGCGGCACTTCGTGCAAAAGCCTCTCCATACGAATACCAGAAGCCTATTATAAAAGATGCATTAGACCATTTCAAAGATAATGAGCGAGGTACTCTAATTATGGCTTGTGGTACAGGAAAAACATTAACTTCCTTGTTCATTACACAGCAGATGTTAAACAACAAGGGACTTGTTTTGTTTCTAGCTCCATCCATTGCATTAGTAGGTCAATCTCTCAACAGTTGGTTTGCAAATTCCGAAAAGCCTATTAAGGCTGTATGTATTTGCTCCGACAACACCGCCGGCAATATACTTTTCGGCGACAACGAAGAAGATTACATGATGGAATCTTTGACCGACTTGCCTATTCGTTCTTGCACAAATATAAACTCGGTTGTTCAGGAGATAAAGCGATACAAAGACCACGACGGGCTACTGGTTTGTTTCTCTACCTATCAAAGTATTGAGGTAGTTAGTAAGGCTCAAGAACAATTACTAAAAGAATACAATGGCGAGTTCGGTAAATTCGATCAGTTATTTCACAAAAATCCACGATGCCAACTTCATTCAGGCTACCCACCGCTTGTATATGACTGCTACTCCGAAAATCTATAATGACGCCAGCAAAAACCTTGCAACCATAAAGGATGATTTGCTTTACTCGATGGATAACGAAGAAATCTTTGGTAAGCAGTTCCATACACTCGGTTTCGGCTCCGCTGTTCAGAAAGGACTTCTGACAGATTATAAGGTTATTGTACTTACAATTGACGAGGCACACGCAAGTACCGAACTGCTCAATGCATACAAGGCTTATGTTGACAAGGAGAACCAAGACCGTAGCGATGATGAGAAGATTCATCACATGACACCCGAACAGCAGGCAATGATTTTAGGTTCGGTAAGTGCTATGAGCAAACAGTTGCTTTTCGCCAACCAAAACGATTTCGCCGAAGATGAAGATATGCTGAAACCTATGCATACTGCCATTGCATTTTGCGACAATGTCAGGCGATATGCAAAGACTAAGGAAGGAACATATTGTGCTACCGAAGTTTATAGCGCATTCGAAGATGTTCCGCACATATACAAGTTGGCATTGGAAGACGATGTCGATTCGCAAGACTTCATTGATGCATTGGTTGATGTAAAGTCCACTTTTGTCAGTGGCGATATGCCGTCGAGCGAAAGGAACAAGAACCTTGAGATTCTGCGTGAAAAATTTGAACCCGAAGAGCGTCGCAGCAATATTGTCTGCAATGTCAACTGCCTTAGCGAAGGTGTTGATGTTCCTGCTCTGGATGCTGCCATTTTCTTGGCTGCAAAAGATTCTATGATTACCATTGTTCAGTCAGTAGGTCGTGTTATGCGTAAATTTGCAGGCAAAAAATACGGCTACATCATTGTCCCTGTTGTTATCCCTATCGGTGTTGATGCCAACAAGGAACTCGACAACAACAAGCGTTACCAGAAAGTATGGACTATCCTAAATGCAATGCGCTCACACGACGAACGCCTTGCTGCCGAGTTAAGTTCCCACAATTACCGCCATGTTGTTGTTTCAACACCACGACCGCCAAAAACAGGCACTGGCAGAACAGGCGGCTCTGGAAGTGGCAAAGGCAAAGGTGGCACAACCGCAGGTCCATCGCTTGAAGTTTCTATGGATTTCGTGGAAAAACTCTATGCCCGAATGGTCGATAAAGTTGGTGACCGTTTCTATTGGGAAAAATGGTCGGCAAAAGTTGGTG
>CACWOG010000108.1 GCA_902762455.1 uncultured Bacteroidia bacterium
AAATGCTTTATTCTGAATATTTCCAAGAACCGTTTGTGCTTTTAAATGTAAACAATCGAAAGGTTACTGTATTTATGAATGGCGGTTCAAGGGTGCAGACAGTTGCTATGACCAACAACCAGTTTACTTTGATAGACGCGATTGCTGCTTGTGGAGGACTTACCGAAATCAGCCGGGCATACAGAATCAAGCTCATACGCGGAAACCTGACCGACAAGCCTAAGATTTATTATTGGAATGTGTCGTCACTTGAGACTCTTGATGGCACAAACATTATGCTCGAAGCAAACGACATAATATATGTGGAAAGCCGTCCGCAATATGTGACAAGAGTGTTGCGTGAGATTTCTCCATATCTTACTCTAGTAACCACATTGATGTCTGTATATGGAGTTATTGTTACCGTCAAAGGCTATTTTGCAAAAGATTAAACGATGAAGAAAAAAGAAAATAAGATTCCTACCCTGAATCAGGACTTTGAACTTGAAACCTTCCTTACCGTCCTAAGGAAAAACATAATCGTAGTCATAATATTCTTTGCCTTAGCGATTACTGGAGGCTATTTTTATTTCAGATACACGCAACCGATATATAGTTCGTATTCAATAATCCAGATAAAAAAAGAAAACAAAACTAACGAAATTTTAGGTATAAATTCGGGCGTAAAAATGGATCCTACCATAGAAATTATGCGTTCCGAGGAATTTTTGAAGACTGTTGTTAAAAATCTGCCATTGGGCATAAGTTTCTTTACTGAAGGGGCTTTTCTAAACACCGAAAATTATGGTTCAATTCCTTTCAAGGTTGACTATGAATTTACGGAGGGCGGATTATACGACAAGCCTATATATTATGAACAAAACAAAGATGGTAAATCTTACGACATTTCTATCGGGAAAGACGGTGCTATGTACAATGTGCCATTTGACAAACCGACAAAAATACAAGATGGCGTAACGCTAACAATGTCAGCCCCTAATGGAGAATCGTATATAGGTAGAAGCAGTATCAAAGATAAGTATTACTTTGTAATAAATAGCGAACGGCAAACACTGCGTAATATTTCAAAAGGACTTGTCATTGAAGCATTAAACAATAATGCAGGAACAATAAAGATTACATACGACTGCGAAAACGCAAGGAAGTCGGCAGACATTGCCAATGCAATTGCTGAGCAGTTTATCGAATTTGATGTAATGAAAAGTCGCGAAAGTTCAATGGCAACCATTGCTTACATCGATGAGCAGATGGACAATATGGTTGATGAACTTTCAACAATTGAAAGCCAGTTGCAGCAGTTCCGTATTGCAAATGGCATAACCAATGATGAGGTTAAGTCACGCAAAAATGGTCTTGCCGAAACTCGGATTGCAAACCTTGAACAAAGGATGTCCGAAATTGACTATGAAATTGAAACTTTGAATGAAGTTAAGGAACAGGTAAACAATAATCCCGACATCAATATGTACGAAATGATGGCTCTTATGTCGGGACAGTCGTCAAATGCTTTTCTCTCGTCAATGCTGAAATCGTTGCAAGACCTAATGTCCAAACGAGAGTCAATGCTGTTCGAAGTTACCGAGAATAACCATAAAATTGTTGTAATTGACAAGCAGATAGAATCGAAAAAGGAAACAATAATTGATTTCATTGGAAGCACAATAGTTCGTCTTGAAAAGCAGAAGGCTAGCTGCGAAAAGAAACAAGAAGATATTCGCAATGGAATAATAGAAAAGGCAAATTACGATGAACTTGAATACTCAAAACTTCAGAGGATATATTCTGTAAACGAATCACATTATTCAAAGTTGCTTGACAGAAAGATTGAAATACTTATATCACAGTCGGGATATGTAAGTACAAACTTAGTACTTGAGAAAGCAAGCGTGCCTAGTTCTGCAATTTCACCAATCTTCTCGAAGACTATGACAATGGCAGTGATATTGGCACTTGTACTTTCCATATTGTTCCTGCTTGCAAGATATTTGTTCTACAATAAGATTCTTACAAGTAACGACATTAGCAAATACACCGACATTCCTGTAATCGGCGAGGTCGTTATGAGCAGACACAAAAACGAGTTTTCGCAGGCAGTTGTACACAAGAATGCCCGTTCACACATAACTGAAAACTTCCGCAAGATAAGGACCAACCTCGATTATTATCCGCTTGATTCAAAGTGCAGGGTAATAATAACGACTTCTACGGTTCCAGGTGAAGGAAAGACTTTCGTTGCAATCAACACCGCAGATATTTATGCGATGTCGGGAAAAAAGGTTCTTCTCGTTGACTTTGACCTTCGCAAACCTCGTCTCGAAAAGTGCTTGACCTTGGACAACGAGGATGGTGTTTCTACAATACTTACCAACAGAAAGCCTTGGCAGGAATGTGTACACAAGGATGTCATCGAGAATATGGATGTCATAACAAGCGGTCCGGTTACGCCTATCGCAGCCGAGTTGCTTATTGGTAAGAACATTGACACATTTATAGAGGAAGTTCGCGCTGCATACGACATTGTAATCCTTGACACTCCGCCACTCGGCATTATCCACGATGCTATAACCTTGTCGAAATATGCCGACAATTTCTTTTACATAATGCGTTCTGGGATAAGTGTAAAAGGTTACATCGAATATATAAATGGAATCGTTGAAGAGCATAATGTAAAGAATATCTCTATGGTGTTGAATGGCCTTCCAGTTAGCAAACATTCAGGTTATCATTACAGCAGGTACGGTTCGCATTATGGAAAATACGGTTATGGTTATGGCCGTGGATATGGCTATGGTCACAGTTATGGCTACGGATATGGTTATGGCTACAGCACCGATGAAGATGACGATGGTAGCGAAAAGAAAGAAAAGAGTGGCTTTTTAAGTAAATTATTTGGAAAGAAAAAGAAATAGGCAATAAACATGGAATGGATTTTATTGGCAAGCGCAATTGTCGCTGTTGGTTTTTCGGCTCTGCTTGGGTCGTTTTTCATTAAAGGAACACTTAATTTCTTGACAAAGAAGACAAAAGGCAACACTGAGCGTTTCAGTTCGCAAAGCAAGCCCATATATGGTGGAATCTTGTTTTACTCTGTGTTCCTGATCGCCAGTCTGATATATTATTTCTCGCCATTATATACACCAGAAGATTCCAATATGTTCATCGCTTTGATGATAACTGTTGGTATTTCGTTTTTTATGGGGCTTGCCGACGACCTTATGAACACGCCTCCCCTTTTCAAGTTCATCGTACAATTTGTATGTGCTTTCGTACTGATAAAGACAGGCGTTGTAATAACAATTTCTCCGTTGCCTTGGGTAAACTATACTATTACAGTCCTTTGGGTGGTTGGCATTATGAACTCAATCAATATGCTTGACAATATGGACGCGATCACCAGTTCGGTAAGTTTGACGATAATTATCCCGTGCGTACTTATGCAGATAATAAATGGTAACTGCAATATTGACACCATGGTTATGGTAACTGCAGCAGGTGCTATTCTGGGATTTCTTATCTACAACTGGGCTCCTGCCAAAATGTATATGGGCGACAACGGCAGCCAGTTCCTTGGCATTCTGCTTGCCTACATTGGAATAAAATACTTCTGGAACGGAATACAGATAACCGACGATATAAACTACGCATACAACGCCAAGCAGTTCATAATGGTGGCATTAGCATTCATTGTGCCGTTGTCAGATACAACAACAGTTACTATCAACCGCCTGCTCAAAGGCAAGTCGCCTTTTGTCGGAGGACGCGATCATACTACGCACTACCTATATTATAGAGGTCTTACAGTGCGTAAAGTCGGAGCTGTTCTGCTTTCGCTGAATCTTATAGGAGTTTGCTTGTCACAAGTAATTATGTACTGCACAGATTTGAACTATGGGGTCGTTTATGCTTTAGCAGCATATCCTGTAGCTGTTTTTGCATTGTTGTACATTAACACAAAAGTTACCAAACAGAAATGAAAGAATACATTAAGATACCCGTATTAATCGTTGGCGGAATTGCTATAGGAATACTTTGCACTCTTGGATTGATGTCGCTTACAACAGACAACGATTCCACAAAGCAAAGCAATGAAACTAAGGAATTTCCTTCTGCACCGACTTCTTCACAACCATTTATTCCTGATGAGATTATTTTCTGTGATGAGCGTGTTCCTCTCGAAAATTTCGATGTTTATGAGGCACTTGACTATGAACTTGTTGTGAATATGTACCGTCATTCGGCAACAATAACATATTTAAAGAAAGCAAAACGCTATTTTCCTGAAATAGAAAAAGTTTTGAAGGAAAACAACATTCCCGACGACCTAAAATACCTCTGCGTTGCCGAAAGCGGACTTAGCAATGTGGTTAGTCCTGCCGGTGCAACTGGCTTCTGGCAGTTCATGAAGTCGGCTGCAAACGAGTACGGTCTGCGCATCGACACCAACATCGACGAACGCTACAACCACCACAAGTCGGTAGTTGCCGCCTGCAAATATTTCAAGGATGCATACAAAAAGTTCAAAAGCTGGACATTGGTGGCCGCATCGTACAACATGGGCATGGGCGGCGTGAGCAAAAGCATCGAAAGCCAAAAGGTTGACAACTACTGGGATTTGCTTTTGAATCAAGAAACTGCAAGATATGTCTATCGTATCATTGCGCTCAAGCTGGTAATGGAAAATCCTAGTACATACGGCTTCGACCTTGACGAAAAGGACCTGTACAACGAAATTGAAACTTATACCATAAAGGTTGATACTACAATAACCGACCTCACTCAGTTCGCTATCGACAACGGCACTAACCTCAAGATGCTCAAGTATTTCAATCCGTGGCTTCGAACCAATACGCTGCCGAACCAGTCGAGACGGGAATTTGAGATTGAACTGCCGAAGAAAGGCATAAGACCCTGCAAAACTACTAAGTGATGAAGAATGAAGATGAGAAGATTGAAGTCAGGGGCGCAAGGATTCACAACCTCAAGAACCTTGATGTTGACATTCCGCAGCATAAGTTGACAGTTGTCACTGGATTGAGCGGTTGCGGAAAGTCGTCGCTTGCCTTCGATACAATATACGCCGAAGGGCAACGCCGTTACATGGAAACATTTTCGGCATACGCGCGACAGTTTATCGGTAGTATGGAACGCCCTGATGTTGACCAGATTACAGGACTTAGCCCCGTAATTGCCATCGAGCAGAAGACTACCGTAAAGAATCCGCGTTCCACAGTCGGCACAATAACCGAAATTTACGACTACCTGCGTCTGCTTTTTGCCCGCGCGTCAACGGCATATTCGTATGTCACTGGCGAGAAAATGGTGAAATACAGCGACAACCAGATAGTTGACATCATAACCGAAAAGTTTGGCGGAAAGTCGATTTATGTTCTCGCACCGCTTGTAAATGGACGAAAAGGTCACTACAAGGAACTTTTCGAGAATATTCGTCGCCGCGGCTATATGACAGCCCGCATTGATGGCGAAATTACCGAAGTGGAATACAACCTCAAGCTCGACCGCTACAAGAACCATTTCATTGAAGTTGTTGTCGATAAGCTCACAATAAAAAGCGACGACGACAGCCAGCGTTTGCGCAAGGCTATCGAACTTGCAATGCAACTTGGCAAGGGAATCACGATGGTTCTTGAGAAAGGTACCGACAAGCCATCGTTCTACAGCCGTTTCTTGATGTGCCCCACAAGCGGAATTTCGTACAAGGAACCTGCACCTCATTCGTTTTCGTTCAACTCGCCGCAGGGAGCTTGCCCAAAGTGCAACGGACTTGGAACCATCATCGATGTTGACCTCGAAAAACTTATTCCCAACCGCGACCTTTCGATAAACGAAGGTGCAATAACCACCATTGGCAAACGCAAGGAATCGGTTCTGTTCTGGACTCTTGATGCTCTTGCCGAAAAACTTGAGTTCTCGATGAAAACGCCGATTAAGGATTTGCCCGAAGACATTCTCGACACAATACTTTACGGCTACAACGGAAACCTCAACCTCAGACACACACCACTTGGTGAAGATTCCAACTACATCGTCACCTTCGATGGCGTGATAAACCGCATGAAGCACAGCAGTAGCGACGACGATTCGGACAAGGAGAACGCCAAGTTTACAAAATATGTAACCTGCCCCAAGTGCGGTGGAGCAAGACTCAACCGCGAGGCTTTGTGCTTCAGGTTTGCAGGCAAGAACATTGCTGAACTTGCGAGCATGGATTTGCCCGAACTTTACAATTTCTTCGACAACCACAATGCCGAACTTTCGGAAAAGGAGCAAAAAATAGCTCACGAGATTGTGAAGGAAGTTAAGACAAGGCTCAAATTTTTGCTCGATGTAGGACTTGACTATCTTTCGCTCAACCGTCCAGCCGAAAGTCTTTCGGGCGGTGAATTGCAACGCATTAGGTTGGCAACACAGATTGGTTCGCGCCTCGTGAATGTTCTTTACATCCTCGATGAGCCCAGCATTGGTCTTCATCAGCGCGACAACCAGAAACTCATACATTCGCTCAAGGAACTGCGCGACCGTGGCAACTCTGTCATAGTCGTCGAGCACGACCGCGATATGATTGAAAATGCCGACTACATTGTTGACATTGGTCCTGGTGCTGGTCGCAAGGGCGGACACCTTGTCTTTGCCGGCACGCCCGAAGAAATGCAAAACGCCGACACACTTACAGCCAAGTACATCAGCGGTTCGTTGAAAATAAAAGTGCCGAAGGAACGCCGTCCGTTCGACAAGGACAAATGCGTTAAATTGATAGGTGCAACCGGCAACAACCTGAAAAATGTTGATGTAAGTTTCCCTACTGGCATAATGGTTTGTGTGACAGGCGTTTCGGGAAGTGGAAAGTCGAGTCTTGTAAACGGCACACTCGTACCTATATTGAATAGGCATTTCTACCGTGCCGAAACAAGTCCGCTGCCTTACACAAAAATTGAAGGCATCGAGAACATCAACAAGATTATTGCTGTTGACCAGTCACCTATTGGACGCACACCGCGCT
>CACWOG010000109.1 GCA_902762455.1 uncultured Bacteroidia bacterium
CCACTTCCATCGGATGGTCAATCGTAACATCAAGCAGCACAATGCTATCGCAACCGCCAATAGATGTCAGCCGCACAACTGCCGCATTGTGGTTGGTTTCGGTATAGGTAACACCATTTATCCACGTAAACGAATGACAACCATATCTGTAGTCTATATTACTTGAAGAATTACAATACGGGATATTGAAATGGACGACAATGTCCTCACTGCCGTTCTGACTAGTCCTTAGTTCCGAGGCATCAAATACCCTATTCCTATAAGTTGTAAATGCCAGATACTCCATTTGGTCACCGAGTGAAAAGCCGTTTTCTATAACATCTTTTGCTCTCAACTCACCGTCGGAACTTGACTTAAGCACGATTTTATCGGTTCCGCAACTGCCGAGGTTTACCATCTTGATGGAATACTTGCCTGTGCTTGTCACTGCTGTCAACAGATATGCCTGCGGAACAGACAATGTAATTTCAAACTTGTGAGTTCCTGCTGCTAAATTTCCATTGTAGCTTGCATATTCACGACCATTGGCTCCTACTACTGCAAGTTTTACATCATCACCTTCGTACAGAGTAAGGTCGGCTTCGGTAACGCAATCGAACGGATTTGGAACATTCTGGTCAAGCCCCGAATGCCTTACGTCGAGCATCGGAACTGCAAGGGGTTCCATAACCACCACAGTATCTGGATAATAAATCATCTGCTCCCACTCGCGTGTGATGTTGCGCACCTGAAGGCTGTCAATCTGCTGATATATTTCCTCGGTTACATTTCCGCCACTTCCACGACCTGTAAAAGTAAGAGTTACCGACTGCGCAAACATCCCTGCGCAAACCATCATAAGTATTATCGAAATAAACAATCTTCTCATTCGAAAAAACATTTTGTTAATAAATATTCTACTCAACCTGCCGCATCAAACGCCACCCAAAAAACACAAGCATCATCCATATTGCGCTTTTTCGAACAGAAACACGCCTGAAACAGAGCAAATTACACAATTTATTATAATCTTGTAAAGATAACACTTTATTAAAACCCCCATAGTTTTCGAAGAAGATTTTTTCAACAGCAAAAGCCCGCAAAAAAATAATAATATGAACAACACTCTGAATCTTGACTACATCTTCGAAGTAAGCTGGGAAGTTTGCAACAAGGTAGGTGGTATTCACACCGTAATTTCAACAAAATCATTGGCACTGTCGGAACGCTGCGGCGACCTCATCTTCATCGGCCCCGACACATACGGAACAAACGAAAACTCCGAGTTCATCGAGGAGCCTGCTCTATTCGCTGAATGGAAGCAATACGCGGCCTCTAATGGTCTGCGCGTGCGCACCGGTCGCTGGAACATCTGCGGAAGCCCAAAGGTAATCCTCATCAGTTTCACCGATTTCATCAGCGAAAAGGACAAGATTTTCGCCGACTTCTGGGAAGACTACAAGCTCGACTCTCTGTCGGGTCAGTGGGACTACATCGAACCGGCTCTGTTCGGGTACACCGCTGGTAAGGTCATCGAAAGTTTCTGCGACTTCAACCTCTCGGCAAACGATGCTATCCTCGCTCAGTTCCACGAGTGGATGACCGGCACTGGTATCCTCTACCTCAAGAAGAACGCACCGCACATTGCAACAGCTTTCACAACCCATGCAACAGCAATAGGTCGTTCGATAGCAGGAAACGGACTTCCACTGTACAAGGACCTTGCAAACTACAACGGCGAAAATATGGCTCGCCAGTTCAACATAATTTCAAAGCACAGCCTTGAAAAGATAAGCGCAATCAACGCTGATGTCTTCACTACCGTAAGCGATATTACCCAGTCGGAGTGCGCTCAACTGCTCACCAAACCCGCCGACGTGGTAACTCCGAACGGATTCGAGGACGACTTCATTCCGAAGGCAGAAGAAGCAGCCAAAATTCGCAGCAAGGCACGCCAGAAAATGATTGCTGTGGCAGAAAAACTCACTTCATGCAAATTCAAGGAAGACCCGCTGATTATCGCAACTTCGGGACGCTACGAATACACCAACAAGGGCTACAATATTTTCGTAGATGCACTCGACAAACTAAACCGCAATGCAAATGTAAACCGCGAAATTCTTGCCTACATCCTTGTTCCCGGCAACAACTACGGTCCGCAGAAGAGCCTTCTCGCTGCACTCAACGGCGAAAACGCCAACATCGAGAACAAGAACCTCACACACGGACTTCACGATGCCGAATACGACCCGATTCTCAACCAGTTGAAGCGTCTCGGCCTTACCAACGAAGCCTCCAACAAGGTAAAAGTCGTTTTCGTTCCGTCATACCTAAATGGCGACGATGGCGTATTCAACATGAAATACTACGATGTTCTGCAAGGCATCGACCTCACAGCATTTGTTTCGTACTACGAACCTTGGGGCTACACTCCGCTAGAGAGCATCGCATTCGGCGTACCAACAATAACGACTTCTCTGTCGGGATTCGGAATGTGGTCGAAGCAGAACATCGACAGGTTCGACAACTGCGTAACCGTAATCGACCGCAACGAGGACAACAACGACGAAGTTGTCGCCAACTTGGCAGAACGGATGGCTTACTTTGCAAACCTTGATGCCGAAAGCCGCAAGAAAATCTCGGAATCGGCTACAGCTGCATCGAAGAAGGCTCTGTGGAGGTCGCTGGTAGAAAAATACATCGAAGCATACGCAATAGCAAAGAGCAAGATTGCCGAACGCGCCGAAGCAATAAACTACAGGATGCAGCACACCAAGATAGAGCGCACGATTATGCCGAAGGAAACTTCTCCTATCTGGCGTCAGGCAGAAATAAAGTCAGACCTTCCGAAGCAGTTCGAAGGACTGCAGGAAATAGCCAACAACCTTTGGTGGACATGGAACTACGAGGCATCGGCAATGTTCAAGCGCATCGATGTCGACCTGTGGCGCGAAAAGAGGTACAACCCAAGAGTTTTCCTCGAGGAAATTTCCATCGACCGCATGAAGGAACTCGAGAATGACAATGAATTCTGCCAGCTCTACAACCGCGTTTACGGCAACTTCAAGAAATACATGGATGCCAGCAAGGACAAGAAGGCTCCGCAGATTGCATACTTCAGCATGGAATACGGTCTGCACGACAACCTGAAGATTTTCTCGGGCGGTCTTGGAATCCTCGCCGGCGACTACCTGAAGGAAGCCAGCGACACCAACACCAATATGATTGGTATCGGCTTATTATATAGGTATGGCTATTTCAAGCAGACTATTACCCTTGAAGGCAAACAGCAAGCCAACTATATCGCACAGGATTTCAACAAGATACCTGTTGTTCCCGAACTTGATGAGAACGGTGTACAAAAGCGCATCGTCGTAAGGTTCCCCGGACGAAATGTTTATGTGAAGATCTGGAGAGCAAACGTTGGCCGTATTCCTCTGTACTTGCTTGATACCGATGATATTGACAACCAAGACCAAGACAAGCTGATAACCTCGCGTCTGTATGGTGGCGACTGGGAATTCCGTTTCAAGCAGGAAATGATTCTCGGCATCGGCGGTACCCGCGTACTCAAGGCTCTCGGTCTTAAACCAGACATTTACCACTGCAACGAAGGTCACGCTGCTTTCATCGGCTTCGAACGACTCAACGACCTCATTTCGGCTCGCAACCTCAAGTTCGACGAAGCACTGGAAATCGTCAGGGCATCAACCTTGTTCACAACCCACACGCCAGTTCCAGCAGGACACGATGCATTCGAGGAAAATATGTTGCGTACCTACATGTCGCACTACCCGGACCGTCTCAAGATAACTTGGGACAAGATGATGTCGCTCGGCCGTCTCAACCCCAACGACAAGTTCTCGATGAGCTACTTGGCAGCAAACATTTCGCAGGAAGTAAACGGCGTTTCGTGGTTGCACGGAATCGTATCACAAAAGATGTTCGCTCCGCTATGGAACGGATACTTCCCTGAAGAAAATCATGTGGGATATGTCACCAACGGCGTTCACTACCAGACATGGACATCGAAGACCTGGCAAAAACTTTACGAAACTACCTTCGGCGACGGCTTTATGTCGGACATGTCGAATCCGAAATACTGGGAAAAAATCAACAATGTTGACGATGCCGACATCTGGGATATCCGCAAGCTGCAACGCACACGCCTCATCAACTATGTGAAGAACCGCGTTCGCGAAAACTGGATACGCAGTTACGAATCGCCGAGCAACATGGTCACAGTACTCGAAAAGCTTGACGAAAAGGTACTTACAATCGGTTTTGCCCGTCGTTTTGCTACCTACAAGCGTGGCGACCTACTGTTCCGCAACCCCGAAAGACTTGCCGCAATCCTCAACAATCCGAAGATGCCTGTACAAATCCTCTTTGCAGGAAAGGCTCACCCGAACGATGGCGCAGGACAAGACCTCATCAAGAGAATCGTTGAATTCTCGAAGCGTCCGGAATTCCTCGGCAAGATTTTGTTCATCGAAGACTACGACATAGGTTTGGCAAAGAAACTCGTACAGGGCGTAGATATTTGGATGAACACTCCTACCCGTCCGCTCGAAGCATCGGGAACCAGCGGAATGAAGGCCGTAATGAACGGTGCATTACATTTCAGCGTACTCGATGGTTGGTGGGTAGAAGGTTATCGCGAAGGCGCAGGCTGGGCATTGCCACAGGAACGCGTTTACGAAAACCAGGACTTCCAGAACGAACTCGACACGCAGACAATCTACAATATGCTCGAAAACGAAATCGTACCGATGTTCTACGACTGCAGCGACGACGGAATTCCTCACCGCTGGGTTAAGTGCATCAAGAAGTCGATTGCCGAAATTGTACCTATGTTCACCACAAAGCGTATGATTGACGACTATAAGGACAGGTTCTACGGCAAGCTCTACAAGCGCTCGACCGAACTGGCTGAGAACGACTACGCAAAGGTATTCGAGATTGTAAACTGGAAGGAGAAGGCAGCACGCGCTTGGAATTTCGTAGAAGTTCTGAAGATTGACTTCCACACCACCGAGTTCGAGAACCCGCAGGATGCATACGGAGAGATTACATTGAACCTCAACCGTTTGTCTCCCAACGACATTGGCATCGAAGCAATAGCAGTATCGAAGAAGCAGGACGGCACGATAGTCATCGACGAAAAGATGCCGTTCAAGCTGAAGGAATGCAACGGCAAGATTGCAGTATTCCGCATCGAAGGCGCACCGCACAAGACCGGAATCTACAACTACGCAATCCGCGCCTACGCAAAGAACGACCTTCTGCCGTACAAGCAGGATTCGAAGCTTATAATGTGGATATAAATTAAGTTAAACATTATTTGAAAAAGGCTGTCTGAGATAATTTCGGGCAGCTTTTTTTTGTGGGGTACAAATGGCAAGGAACGGAATCCGCTGGGTGTTAAGCCGTAGCCGAAACAAGGTTCTCGAAGTGAACACTGTAGAAGTAGTCCGTTTCCAGGTTTGAAAATTTGTAATATTAGGAAATTAAAAACAAAAAAATATTAGTTATATCAAATAAATTCATTATTTTTGCAAAGAATTATTAGATATACACAATGGATATATATGCATTGACAGATAAGGCAATTCTTGTGCAGGTAGGATTGAAATTAAAGGAAATCCGCATCGAAAAGAACATTTCGCAGGGCGAACTGGCAAAGGCAAGCGGACTTTCCGCGTTTTCGATAAGCCAGATGGAAAACGGACACAACACATCAATCCTAAGTCTTGTAATGGTGCTAAGAGCATTGAACAAACTGGAAATTCTTGACGAGATACTGAAAGACAAGCCAATAAGTCCAATCGCACTATCCGAATATGCAAAAAAACATCCAAAGAAGAAACACGCATACAAATCTAAAAAGGCTGCAGAAACAACTGATTTCAACTGGGATAACGAGTAAAACAAAGTACTATGATAAATTTTGCTGATGTTTATATTTGGGGACAGCAAGTAGGGACTGTTGCATGGGACGCAAACCGACAGGCTGGAAGTTTCGAATATTCAAGTGCGTTTACAGGTACGGGACTAGAACTTTCACCATTGATGATGCCCGTGATATCAAATAATGTATACGAGTTTTCATCGCTCCCTACCGAAACATTCATCGGTTTGCCTGGTTTACTTGCCGATGCTTTGCCCGACACTTTCGGAAAGGCATTACTCGACCGTTGGCTGACAATGCAAGGCCGTTCGTTTGCAAATCCTATAGAACGACTATGCTATCAAGGGAAACGAAGTATGGGAGCATTGGAGTTTGTTCCCGCATACGACAATTATCTGGAAGTTGAAACAAAAATAGAAATAGACTCTCTTGTCGAAATTGCCCGCGAAGTGCTTGACACAAAAAAGAATTTGGATGTAAATCTCAACAAAGATACAAAAGAAGCTCTTGCCAACATAATCAGAGTTGGCACTTCTGCTGGAGGCCAAAGAGCGAAAGCCGTTATAGCATACAATGAATCAACAGGCGAAGTAAGAAGCGGCCAGCTTGACGCTCCAGACGGATTCAGCCATTGGCTGCTAAAACTCGACGGCGTAACAAATGCCGAACTTGGAGACCCAAAACATTACGGACAAATCGAATATGTGTATTACCTTATGGCTCGCGAAGCCAGCATCAATATGATGGAAAGCCGACTTTTGGAAGAAAACGGCCGTGCGCACTTTATGACACGCCGCTTCGACAGGACAGAGGGCAACAACAAGATACACACACAGACCTTATGCGGCATTGCCCACTACGACTACAAGATGTTTCACGCATACAGCTACGAACAAGCATTTCAAGTAATGCGCAAATTGAGATTACCATACTCTCAAGCCGAAGAAATGTATCGCCGTATGGTTTTTAATGTCATTGCGCGAAATCAAGACGACCATACAAAAAATATATCTTTTATTATGAATAAGGATGGAAAATGGTCTCTATCACCAGCTTACGATATGTCGTGGGCATATAATCCGACAGGTGCGTGGACTTCTGCGCATCAAATGTCAGTAAACAACAAATGGGACAATATTGACAAGAAAGACCTTATTGCGGTTGCAGAAAATGTGAACATCAAGCATGCAGGACAAATCGTAGAGCAAGTAGTTGATGCTGTTTCCAAATGGACAAAACTATCTGCCGAAAACGGAATACCCAAAGACATATCCCAAAGTATTGACAAGACATTGCTGTACAGAAATTTCTGAAAATCCATTTCCTCCCCCCAAAAACTTTTTTTTGCTCTGAATACTATTTGAATTATATTTGCCAAATCAAAACATAATTAACGGAAGATAATTTAAGACAGATAAACCACTAACTTTCTCAAGGAATTTTTATATCAACTATAACAAACACAACAAATGAGAACATTTGACGACGACGAAACCCGCGGACCACGCAACAGCCGCGACCGCAGGGACAACAATAAACCCAAGTTCAACCGCAACCGCGACGACCGCAACTCGGCTCCGCGCGAACGCCGCAATTTCGAACGCGACGATGACTTCAAGCCGCGCAACAACAACAAGTTCAACCGCGACAGAAAGCCACGCTCGTTCGACGAGGACATGCGCAACCCCGACAACCGCAACTTCTCGGGCAAGAAGAAGGACAAGGCCTCGAAATACTACGACGCCCCCGAATACCAGAAGAAGCACCACGACGGACATCACGGCGGAAAGCCTGCCGGCAAGCCCGAAAGGTTCCGCACAAAGAACTACAAGGACTACGACAACTTTGACGAGTTCGATGACAACAACTACCAGGAAAGGCGCATACGCAGGTCGGAAAAGCCAAAGCCCGCAAAGAAGGACAACGACGAAGTCCGCCTCAACAAGTACATCGCCAACTCGGGCATCTGCTCGCGCCGCGAAGCCGATACCTACATTCAGGCTGGCGTCGTGACCATCAACGGCGAAGTCGTTACCGAACTGGGTACCAAGGTTAAGCCTGGCGACGAAGTGCGTTTCGGCGGAGAACTTATCAACCCCGAAAAGCTCGTCTATATCCTGCTCAACAAGCCCTCAACAAGCCCAAGAACTGCGTCACCACCCTCGACGACCCCGAGGAACGCCAGACGGTAATGGACTTGGTGAAGGATGCCTGCCCCGAAAGGATTTACCCCGTTGGCCGTCTCGACCGCAACACAACAGGTCTGCTTCTGCTCACCAACGACGGCGACCTCACCAAGAAACTCACCCACCCTTCGTACGAGAAGAAGAAAATATATCAGGTGGAGACCGACAAGAACATCAGCAAAGCCGACCTTCAGGCGCTTGCCGACGGTTTTGAACTCGAGGACGGATTCATTGCCGCCGATGCAGTAAGCTATGTCGGCGACAGCAAGAACATCATCGGCATCGAAATACACTCGGGCCGCAACAGGATTGTGCGCCGTATGCTCGAACATCTCGGCTACGAGGTGAAGCGCCTCGACCGCGTATATTTTGCAGGTCTCACCAAGCTCAACCTTCCCCGTGGCAAATGGAGATTCCTCACCGAAAAGGAAATCACCATATTGAAGACGGGAATGTATGAATAGGAGAAAGAGACTAGAAAAGTAATCCACAAAAATCGTCAGCAAGTTGTTGACGATTTTTTTATCGGTCATAATCAATGAATATCCAGCAAGGGTGTTTTTACAAGGATTTGTAGCGACGCAATGCTTTGCGTCGGTAAACAATGATTCAAAAAATTCAATGACAATATCGTTTTCTGTCGTGTCGTGGCGCACCGCGACTATACAAATCAAGGGGTCAAGGGACAAGGATTTGTAGCATCGCAATGCTTTGCGATGGTTCTATTTAAAGATTTAAAAGGAGCAACCAAGGAGCAACAAGGGAGCAACCTGGTACGGACTTGGTACGGAGATGGTACGGAGGAAAAACCGAGAATTTTCAAATATTTTTTGCCCTAATAACTATTAGTATTCGCTTTATATTTTGTATCTTTGTCTTTTGTAAATTGTGATATTATACACTTTTATGTCAAGACAATTTTCAGAAGCAACACGAGTACAGATACCTGCAATCCTGCACCTGACGCGCTTAGGTTATACATACATTCCGCAGGTCGAAATTTATGACAACAAGACAAACATCCTTACCGATATATTCAAACGAAAGGTAAAGGAATTCAACCCTAATGCAACAGAACAAAGTTGATCCGTGTTGCCAACAACGACGACTTGGGACGAGAATTCTACAAGATTATCAATGCTACCAGCGGTTTGAAAATAATCGACTTTGATAATCCAGACCGCAATGAATGGAATTGCACCGCCGAATTTACCTGCAAGAACGAGGATAGCGGCGACAATTTCCGCCCGGACATTACCTGCTTTGTAAACGGTTTGCCATTGGTATTCATCGAAGTGAAAATTCCTAACAACAAGGATGGAATATTGGCTGAGCGAAACAGGATGAACCAGCGCATGGCAAACAAAAAGTTCCGTAGATTCCTGAATGTTACGCAACTGATGATTTTCTCGAACAACCAAGAATACGATACCGAAAACAGAATCCCAATTCAAGGTGCATTTTACGCTTCTATATCCAAAAGCGATATATTTTTCAATGTGTTCAGAGAACAAAAGCAATCGTTCTACGAGAATCTGAGACTAAAACCTATTGACAAAGACACAGAACTCAATATTCTAAAGTCCTTCAATATGGTTGTTATATCGAATCTCCCTGAATACCAAACCAATAAGCAACCGACGACTCCAACAAACAGAGTTTTGTCGTCGCTGCTGAGCAGAGAAAGATTCCTGTTCCTGCTTCATTACGGTTTTGCGTATGTAGAGAAAAAGAAAGAA
>CACWOG010000110.1 GCA_902762455.1 uncultured Bacteroidia bacterium
TACCGCAGAAAACAAACGCCATCATAGCACCAATGAACACGCCGACAAGCACTATCGGGTTCATAAGGTTCACATTGTAGGCATCCATAAAGTCAACCAAAGTAGCCTTTGCCGCCTCAACACCATTGGGCAGGTTCTCGCCCACACGCACAAGCGCAATCTTGATTTCTTCGATGTACGATGCCAGAAGTGCAAGTGCCGTCAGTGCCGCCGAGCCAATTGCAAAGCCCTTGCCTGTAGCGGCTGTGGTATTTCCAAGAGCATCAAGGGCATCGGTACGCTTGCGGACTTCGGGTTCAAGACCGCTCATCTCGGCATTGCCACCGGCATTGTCGGCTATAGGTCCGTAGGCATCGGTAGCAAGGGTGATTCCAAGCGTCGAAAGCATTCCCACGGCTGCAATTCCGATTCCGTAAAGTCCTGTCTGCAAGTTTATTGCAGTAAATTCAATGTTGAAACCATTTGCACAAAGATATGCAAGGACAATTGCTACGCCGACCGTCACAACTGGAATTGCCGTGGAAAGCATACCGAGTCCCAAGCCCGAAATTATCACCGTAGCAGGACCTGTCTTCGAACTTTCGGCAACCTTCTGTGTCGGCCTGAAACTTTGTGAAGTATAGTATTCCGTTGATTTTCCAATTATTACACCAGCAAGCAAACCTACAACCACCGAAAGCGAAGTCTGCCACCACTGGTTTGTCTCGGTGCCGAACAGCCAAGCGAAGATTCCAAATGTCGCCACTGCGATAAGGACAGAAGCCACATTAGTACCGCGCGACAAAGCACCGAGCAGATTCTTCATATTGGCGTTTTCCTTAGTGCGTACAAGGAATATACCTATAATAGATAATAGCACTCCGACCGACGCAATAAGCATAGGCGCAAGCACAGCCTTAACCTGCATATCGGCGCCGGCAGCACTTTCGGAAGCAGCTGTGGCAAATGCCGAAGCACCGAGAGCCATCGTCGCAAGGATAGAACCTGCGTACGATTCGTACAAGTCAGCCCCCATACCTGCCACATCGCCTACATTGTCGCCAACGTTATCGGCAATTGTCGCAGGATTGCGCGGGTCGTCCTCGGGAATGTTGAATTCGGTCTTGCCTACAAGGTCGGCACCAACATCGGCAGCCTTGGTGTAGATACCTCCGCCGACACGTGCAAACAGAGCCTGAGTAGAAGCGCCCATACCGAAAGTTAGCATTGTGGTGGTTATCGTTATAAGGTCGCCCTGAGCACCGACCAGTTCGAGCAACTTGGTGTATTTCAGCACGAGAAACCACACCGAAACATCAAGCAGGGCAAGTCCCACAACGACCAGACCCATCACCGCACCCGAACGGAAAGCCACTTTCAGACCGCTGTTCAGCGAGTTGCGGGCAGCATTGGCGGTACGGGCAGAAGCGTAGGTTGCAGTCTTCATACCGAAGAAACCGGCAAGAGCCGAGAAGAAACCGCCAGTGAGGAATGCAAACCACACTATGCCGTTCTGCAGGTGGAAATAAGCCATCACGCCGAAAACTACAGCCAGCACAGCGAACACAATGCCCACGACCTTATACTGCTGTTTCAGGTAAGCCATCGCGCCGTTGCGGACGTGTCTGGCAATCTTTTTCATCAATTCGGTACCTTCATCCTCCTTCATCATCTGCTTGAAAAAGATGAAAGCAAACAGGAGAGCCAAAACCGATGCTCCCAACGTCAAAAATATAATCCAGTCCATAGCATAAATAATTAACAATTAATAATTAACAATTGACAATTACAAAATCATCAAATTTTCAAATCTTCAACAATCTCAACGTACGGTCGTGGCTCGCCACGACGCAACAAATTTACACCCTTTTCCGAAGATAGAATTATTTTTTTGAAAAATTAGCCTAACGGCATAGATGCTTGCAAATAATAATTAAATTTGCACCCGAAAATTAACAAACATCGGCTATTGCAGTTGTCTGGATAACAACGCTGTGACAGCCACAAATTTATCTGTAATATGAGAAATAAATATAGAACATTAAACGCAAACGAGTTCGACAGCGCAATTGCCGACAGCCATACCACAATTCTTGATGCACGCTCAGCAAAAGATTTCGCCGAGGAGCACATCCGCAATGCAATAAACATTGACGTGAGCAGCCCCGATTTCATCTACGAAGCCAATGCAAGACTGCATAGGGATAACCAAATTGCCGTTTACTGCAAAAGCGGTGTCCGTAGCAAAATGGCAGCCACCCTCCTCTCCAACCAAGGATTCGACATCGTTTACCTAAACGGTGGAATATCGGAATGGAAAAAGGCTGGCAAGGCAACGGAAAGGTAAAATGTATGAAACGAACCGTAATAATATTAATCGTCATCGCCATCGTTGCGGTGGGCGTGACCGCAATAATTTACTTCAGCAACATGAACAGCAAGTTTACCACGTTGAATGCCAACGACTTTGAAAAGGCAATCGCCGACAGCGCAACCATAGTCCTTGATGTGCGCAGTGCCGACGAATATGCCGGCGGACACATTCCCAACGCCATAAACATCGACGTGAACCGCGCTGGTTTCCTCTATGAAGCCGACGAGCGACTGCCCAAGGACAAGACCATTGCCGTATATTGCCACGGCGGAGTGCGCAGTAGAAAAGCCGCTTCCCTCCTCTCCGACAACGGCTTCTGCATCCTCAACCTCGACGGCGGAATCAAGGAATGGATGAGCGCAGGAAAAGAAACGACGGTGGAACCCATTGAACATTGAACGTTAAACATTAAACGTTGAACATTAAACGCGTTGAACCCTCTCGCTAAACTTTCTCATACTTTCAATTTATCAATTTGGGCAAACAACTCCTCTATCTTCGCTACTATACGACGCTGCTCGGATAAGGGCGGAAGGGGAAGTAAATGATTCATAAGACTTTGTCTAGAAAGATTCCAAAACGCTTGACCCGATTTATTAGCAATTGATTTGCAGAACTTATTATAACTTGATGTTTGAAAATAATAAGACAAATACTTCATTAATATATCTTCTTGTCTGTAATAAGGAATCAAATACAAAACAAAGCCACCTGCTACTATATCTTTATGATCTTCGCAAATTAACGCAGTTTTACCTAAATGTTCGAGACTTGTTACCGCTGGTGTTATAAATATATTTTTTTGCAAAAAAAGATTTGCCTTTTTTACAAATTCTGGAGAAATCATAATATCATCTGGTTTTGTACACCATGAACCATTTTTTATGTTTCCACCTCGTAAAACCCTAACTGGATTATCTACTTTTTTTCTAAGATTATCTTTATTATATGACAAACCTGTTTGATTAGAAACCAAATTACCTAATCTACACCACTCCCATCCTTCCGGTATCTCAAATGGAATTTCATCATCCTCAATGGTTTTGCTTTCCAAGTCTTTCTTTTTCAGTTTGCCTTCCTTCACAAGACGTTCCTTTTCCTTGCGTATGCGTTGCAGAAGTACCGAAGCGGGTTCGTCGGTTGGGTCTTGCGGTACCAGGCGGCCCTGTATGGCTTCCTGCAGAACGCTTTTCTTTAGTTTTTCGGGCAAACTGCGGTTAAGGTCCTCGAGTTCCGCCTGCGCCTTGCCGTACTGCTCTACCAACGGAAGCAACTCCTCTATCTTGGCTACAATGCGACGCTGCTCGGCAAGCGGAGGAAGGGGAAATAAATCAGAGCGCAAAGTCTTTAAGGCTACGAATGGTTGTGCTCCTCCAAAAGCAATACTTTGATAACGAGAAATTGACGATTCCAAAAAATAATATAAATACTTATTAAAAACTATATCAGGCGCATACTGCTTATATAAAGCAACATTCTTTATTGCCATATCAAAATAATTATCCTTCGTAACAAGTATCTGGTTTCCAATATTCCCCCAAATCATAGAAAATAATATGTCTCCAACATCTACTTTTGATCGTTGAATAATTTGCTCGTAATCTTCTCTTGATATGTATTTAGTTTTACTTAAATCAAAACTTGTTTTATTGAAGTCTTTGCTTGTAATCAATGGGTATCCATTTTCTATATATTTAGGACTATCATGAGTACCATCTCTTAAATCTATGACACAACTCATTCTTACCCACTCCCATCCTTTCGGTATTTCAAACGGAATTTCATCATTCTCAATGGGTTTGCTTTCCAAGTCTTTCTTTTTCAGTTTGCCTTCCTTCACAAGGCGTTCCTTTTCCTTGCGTATGCGTTGCAGAAGAACCGAAGCGGGTTCATCAGTTGGGTCTTGCGGTACCAGGCGGCCCTGTATGGCTTCCTGTAGAATGGAGTTTCTTAACTGTTGTGCGTTCATAGCTGTTTCTTCAAAGTTTTCTAAGAGTGGCTTGTTTGTCCTAAGATAGTTTCTAATTCTTTTATTCTTCGCTTCAGTGCTTTATTTTCCTCCTCCAAAGCGTGCATACGAGCGTCCAGTTCCTCGCGGTATCCGGTACGTGCTTTATGCATACGCTCTTTAATGCCTCCCTCTACTACAAACTGTCGCTCCAACTTATCAATGTAGGTGCACATCATCTTATCAGTCTGGTGGCAAAGTGTAAGCAGCATGTTGGCCATCTCCTCGTCGGACATCTTTTCCACCAAAGGAGCATAATCGCTGTAGTCGTTGTGGGAGTGGCAGAAGTCGCGTAGCCGTTGTTGGCGTTCGCAATCTTTAGCCCACGTAGAGAGGTGATGGGTGTTGAGGTAATCATGGTAATCGGCTCTGAGTTCCTGCAGGCTGCCTCGTGCCACATTCAGCAGTTTTATTTCCATCTCCGAGCTGGTTTGTCCGTCTTCGCTACCTTCCACAATGTTCTGCTTACCGCTACGGGCAGCCTGCACCATCTGATCTACTGTGCGGTCGCCGTGAGCCGGCAAGAAACGCTTGCAGAACTCCACCGTCAACTGATATATGGTATCACTCTTGCGGTAGATGTATAGGTTTTTCCAAACCACTGCTTTTTTCAGCACCTTGCCTTTGGTATCGTATTCCATTATTTTTCTTATTATTGTTTGAAATGTTTAGGAGGTCCTAGGATTACCTAGGAAAGCCTAGGAAAGCCTAGGAATTTCTAATAGGTTTTGTATCTCGTTAAGTGTCTTGTCTATTTCATGGTCGAGTGTACGGCGTTTATTGTAGTAGTCGGCGAGCAACTCGCTAGGCGACAATATCTCTTCCTCTGCCTTAGGAAATTTACACTGGTCGAAGTTGCAATTCATAGCAACAAGTTCTTCGGGCGAGAATGCCTTGGACTTATATCCCGAAATCTCACCGTCGGCATTATACTCTTCAATCACCTTGCGGTTGTTCCACCATTCGAGAATTGGCTGGCAATGCTCGAAACGCATAGGCTTGGTTTTCGAGAAATGCTTTACACCCTCGGGCATATCAAGACGATAGAACCAAGTTTCCTTTGTGCTGTATCCATTAGGTGCACCAGCGGCTTTCTCGCGGTTGAAGAAAATTATATTGGTGGCTATGCTCGTATATGGCGAAAATACGCTTCCAGGCAGACGGATAATAGTATGGACATTGAATTCCTTGAGCATCTTTTCCTTTATCTTCTGCTTGTTGCCGTCGCCAAACAGAAATCCATCGGGTATAATAACACCAGCCCTACCGCCAAGCGCCAATCTGCTCATAATTAATACAATAAACAAGTCGGCGGTTTCGGAACTGCGCAAGTCGGCAGGGAAAGTCCTTACTGTAAGTGCATCGGACGAACCACCATACGGAGGATTCATACCTATTACATCAAAAAGTTCGCTGTCCTTGACATCGCTTTTGTATAATGCAAGCGAATCACCGTTGATAATGTTTGGCGTGTCAATCTCGTGAATCATAAGGTTAGCGATGCTCAACAGATATGGAAGCGGTTTCCATTCCTGTCCGAAAACTGCATTACGGTATTGTTCGCGTTTTTTATCGTTGTCCAAACTTTCCTTTCGTATGTGATTTAGTGTAGAAGTAAGGAAACCTCCTGTACCCGAAGTAAAATCGGCAAAACGCTCGCCCAATTTCGGATTCAGCCTGTCGATTATAAAATCTGTAAGAGCACGGGGCGTGTAAAATTCGCCAGCCGAACCTGCAGCCTGCAACAATCGGAGCATTTCCTCGTATATCTCTCCAAATGCATGACGGTTCTTGGCATCGTCAACATCTACATTTGCATCGATATAATTAATGACATCGCGCAGAATATGTCCGTTCTTCGAATAGTTGTTGATACCCGACCTAAAAACATCGCGCACGCGCACCTGTCCCAAAGGCGTATCCTCGTTTACAGGCAGCGAGGCAAGTTCGCGAAACATATTGTTTACAAACTCCAAAAGGTCGTCGCCAGTCAGTGTTGAATTGTTCTTTTTATCTACTGCCCAATTGCGCCACTTGTACTTGTCGGGAATTATAGAACGGAAATTCGGATATGTCAATTCCAGATTTTCCTCCTGGCTGTCGTATATTTTCAAAAAAATCAACCAAACAATCTGTTCCAGTCTTACAACATCGGTCGCAATACCATTGTCGTTACGCATCATATTGCGTAAAGTACCTAAATTCAATGCCATTTATGCTATATTATATAATTCGTGTTCAATTTCTGTAATAAGTTTCTCGTATTCATCTATATTACCGAGTTCCCTGATTATTGCCTTGGGCGTACCAATCTGCGTAAAAGGATCCTGTGATAGGATTGTTCGTTTTTCAAATTCAACTATACCATTTTGTGCATATTTGTCGAGCAAAACCTCGATAATTTGCTTTGCTACACCTTGGTACTTGCTGAAAAACTTGCTTCTTCTCACCTTTTCGGCACGTT
>CACWOG010000111.1 GCA_902762455.1 uncultured Bacteroidia bacterium
GTTGAGCAGTTGGATGACAAGGTTAAATGGATGGACCAGGAATCTATCAACAAAATTATGAAGTACGAATCGTCGCTTCCAGGAGCTGGTTTCAAGGAAACATATCCCGAGTTCAAGAACTGCAAGGTTGCTGCAGTTGGACTGATGAGCAATCAGTGGGCAGAAAGAACAGAAACAGATAGACAGGGATATAAACATTGGTTCTATGTATGTGATTATTGGGTTGTTTACGAACTCGCCGACGGACGCAATGTTGTTACATTCAGTGTTGCACGCGAAAATAGTAGATACGGCGATGTAATATCAAAGTGGCAGGTACACGATGGCGAATTTAACGAAGTTTCCGACTGGGTACGCAAATAAAGGGTGAAAGGCTGACAGGCAAACAGAAGACCTGTCTAACGGAAGACCAGTCTGTCTGTCTGCAAGCCTGCAAGACAATGAGGCTGCAAGACAGCAAGCCTGTCGGACAGTCAGACATCAAAGCCTTTTTGCCCAAAACATTGAACTTTGAATTTTTGAACCTTGAACGTTAAATTTTTAAACATTTGAATATGAAAAAAATATTGTTATTTTTCGCCATCGTTTCTGTAGCAGGAATGTTGGCAAGTTGTAATGGCAATGGCAAGACTGCCGAAGCTGGAAGTGAAGAAAACGCAGCAGAAGCTGAAGCTGTTGGCATGTTGCAAGGTTATTGCTATGTTGACCTTGGTCTGTCGGTAAATTGGGCAACCTGCAATGTCGGTGCTAATGCTCCAGAAGAATTAGGTGACTATTATGCTTGGGGCGAAACCTCAAAAAAGGACAACTATACTGCTGAATCACACAAGTTTTATGGTGGCGAAGGTGAGTTTGGTCCAAAATATACCAAGTACACAAGCGACGACAATCTGGAAAAATTGGAGGTTGCCGACGATGCTGCTTCGAATAGCTGGGGCAATGTATGGCGTATGCCTACAAAGGCAGAGTTCCAGGAACTTATAGATAAATGTACTTGGACATGGAAGGACAACGGCTACGAGGTAAAGGGTGCAAATGGACAAACCATATTCTTGCCGCTTACCGGTGCCTTCTGGAATGGCAGTGTGTGCAATGAAAAGATAGATGGCCTTTATTGGTCAAGCACTGCAGATGGCTCTATGAAAGCTTATTATTTATCTTTCGCAGACCAAAGAAAACAAGTTAGCTGTGACGGACGTTACTACGGACACCAAATTCGTCCAGTTTGCGCAAAATAAGAGGCTAAAGGCTAGCAGGCTAACAGAAGACCAGTCTGTCTATCGGCAAGGCTGTCGGACATCAAAGCCTTCAAGCCCAACTTTAAACATTGAACTTTTGAATTGTTGAATTTTTAAATCTTTAAATTATTGAATATGAAAAAAATATTGTTATTTTTCGCCATTGTTTCTGTAGCAGGAATGTTGGCAAGTTGTAATGGCAATGGCAAGGCTGCCGAAGCCACAAGTGAAGAAAACTCAGCAGAAGCTGAAGAAGTTGGTATGGTGCAAGGTTATTGTTATGTTGACCTTGGTCTGTCGGTAAACTGGGCAACCTGCAATGTTGGTGCTAATGCTCCTGAAGAATATGGTAATAAATATGGTTGGGGCGAAACAAAAGCAAAGGAATCGGATTTCAATTTTGACAATAAGTACAAAGTTGATGAAGAATGGACCAAATATAATTATACCGATAGCCTTACAACATTGGATAAGGACGATGATGTTGCAACATCCAACTGGGGTACAGAATGGCGTATGCCAACCAAGGACGAAATGCAGGAACTTGTTGACAAGTGCACTTGGACAATTAAGGATAATAAGGGCTTTGAGGTTAAGGGTCCCAACGGAAAAACTATTTTCCTTCCTATAAATGACGATTTGAGCACTAGCCACTGCAAGGGTAATTACTGGACAAGTTCGTGTTATGAAAACTGTTTTGCTGCTTATGAACTTGTATTCCACACAAAATTTACAGGTTTGAACAGTGACAGTCGCGGACACGGAAAATTAGTTCGCCCAGTTTGTGCAAAGTAGTGAGGAACAAAATAAAACGGCAGTTGGCACAGGCTAGCTGCTGTTTTTTTTTGTTGATTATGTAGAGACGCAATGCATTGCGTCTTCTAAATAAACAACAATGAATCCTAAAAAAGAAATTGTTTTAAGTATGAAAAAATATTATTTAATTGTTTTAACCATCATTTCAGTGTCTCTAATGTTGGTAAATTGCAACGGAAACGGAACTGGCAACGCATCGGCAGATAAGAACAATGGTGCGACAGAAGGTACTATTAACGGTCACGACTGGGTTGACCTTGGTTTGCCAAGTGGAACGCTTTGGGCTACCTGCAATGTCGGAGCCAATGCTCCCGAAGAAAACGGCGATTATTTTTCATGGGGCGAAACCGCAGCCAAGGAAGAATATTTGTTGAGTACATGCAAGTATTTTGACTATAATAATATTACAAAGTATTGCAACGATCCTGGTTATGGCGACAATGCCTTTGCCGACAACAAGACAGTTCTTGAGCCGTCTGACGATGCTGCCACCGCCAACTGGGGCGAAGGCTGGTGTCTGCCTACCAAGGATGAGTTCAAGGAGTTGATTGACAAGTGTACTTGGATGAAGAAGTCGAATGGATTCGAAGTCAAGGGACCGAACGGAAAAACAATACTTTTGCCGCTGCCAGGCTATCGTGTCACCGAACCTAGGGAAGTTGGCATGAATGGTTACTACTGGACAAGTTCGCTTGGCGAAAAAAATCCTTCGTTTGCGTGGAAAACCGATTTTACTGGCAAACGGATGCTCGAAGAAGGTCGCTATATGGGACTTCCTGTTCGTCCGGTTTGCAAGAAATAATTAACTTTGCAACCGGATTTCTAATTAATAATCTGGCACAGCCAATATTACAGACGCAATTCATTGCGTCTCTACAAACGGCACCGCCACAGAAATTAGAAACTTTTGAACTTTGAATTTTTGAACGTTAAACTTTTGAACATGAGAAATATCTTATTAATCTTAGCCTTCATTTCCATAGCGGGAATGGGCTGCAATGCAAACGGAAAGACTTCCGAACCTGCAAATGAGGAAACCGAAACAAAGAATGTCGAGGCTAATATAGAGCAAGATAACGAGGAGTCAGCACCAGAACCAGAGACTTACTATCACTATTCCGATTATCAAATCACTTTGCCTACCGAAAAGTGGGAAGTCAATATTGCCTATTCTAATTCAGGCATCAGAAAAAAAGGTTCAAAACTCGAGTTTGAAGTGAAACACTGGGATTCGCCAAGCCTTGAGAAGGCCATCGCCAAGTATCCTGCCGAAAGCCGTCACGACGACATTGTAATCGGCGACTACACTTGGAAGGTCTTCACCGATGACAACGACTATTTCAAGATGTGCTGCTACATCTACAACACAGAAAAGAAATATGTAGTCCGCGTTGCAACTGACGACCTGACCGACCCGAACAATCCCGACTTGCACGAAGTTTTGGAAGGGGTAAGGTTTGTTGATTAATTGATAATGAATAATGTATAATTGACAATTATGTAGCCTCGCAATGAATTTCGAGGCTACAGTAGTTTTATTTGAACCATTGATGTTTGTACGACGCAAAATTTAGTGTCTTCTACAGAAACTTGAAACATCAAACGGCATCAGCCACGTGTCCTTTGTGTGTTATTAAATCGTTGATAAGTTCGCTTTCCGATTAAAATTTGAGCGAAAAATATTTTATATTTTTGCCAACAAAATTTTCAAAAAAGAATATTGATATGGCAACGGCAAGTGATTTGAAAGCAAAAGTGACAAAAATCTCAACAATTGTTGAATACCTTGAAGATGAACAGATTAATCAGATAGAAAAAGATATTTTGCTTCAGGCGGTGAGAGATTTGTACACCGATATATTGTTGACTAAAGTTGTTGATTCTACCGAAGAAAAACCAGTGGTAGAGGAAGAGAAAACTGTTGTTGAAGAAACTCCTGTTCAAGAAGAAAAGCCGACAGAACCGCCAGTTATAACCATTCCTTTTGATGCAGGTGACTTCGATTTCAATGATTTGCTTAATGTGAACAATGAGGCAGAACAAGTAGATGAGCCAGTTGTAGAAATTCCAGAGGAAGTTGTTGATGAACCTACTCCAGAAGTCGTAGAAGAACCTGCTGAAATGGAAGTTCAGGAAGAGGTTGCCTTGTCTCAAGAATCTGTTGAAGAGGAAGAACCAAAACCAGAAAATGAGTATTTTGCTCAAAGCGAGTCTGTTTCGTCCGATTTTGATGAGGTTGATGCCGTTTCTGAATCGCTTGCCGAAGAATCGGATGCAAACCAAACTGCAGAAACCTTTGATTCGACTGCAATGGACGAACCTGTTGTAGAACCCGTTACAGAGGAACAGCCAATTGAGACAGAAGAAGTCGCTGAGATTGGGGCAGAAGAAAATACAGAGCCTGTTGAAGAGCCTATCGTAGAAGAGCATACAGAAGAAACTTTTGAAACATCGGTGGACGCAGAAACCGTGGACGAGGTTGCTGCCGAAGAGCCTGCAATAGAGGAAAAAACTGTTGAGGTTGCGCCCGAAGTTGTTCCAGAGCCGGCAGTTGCCGAAACTCCTGCGACTCCAGCAGAACCGATTCGTCAGGAATCGGAACCAGAAAAGGTTATTACCCTTGGCGAACAGCTTGGCCAGTCGCGACAATCGTCACTAAACGACAGGTTTGCAAGCAACAAGCCAGCCGAAGGCAGTTATGGACTTAAGCCAATTTCCGACATCAAGTCGTCGATACCACTGGGAGAAAGATTCCTGTTTACTCGTACGCTGTTTTCGGGAAGCGGTGCCCTTTTTGAATCAACCGTGGCTGCCCTTAATGGAATGTCGAGCATGGAGGAGGCCGAAGGCTATGTCCGTGCAAACTTCAACTGGGATATGGAGTCGTCAACGGTTGTCGACTTTATGAACATTGTTCGTAGAAGATACTTGTAGAATATGTTGCGTAAAAGTTTGATATTATCGCTTGTTCTGCTTGCCGTCCTTTCGTTGTCGGCACAGAACCTTGACAGGGTAAGGCAGCATATACAGGCTTTGTCGTCGCCCGAATTTCACGGACGCGGATACACTTTCGGCGGTTCTGACAAGGCTGCCAAGTATATTGCCGACGAGTTTAAGTCGCTGGGAGTGAAACCGTTTGGCAAGTCGTACTTCCAGGACTTTTCCTACGATGTGAATACTTTTCCTGCAAAGATGAATGTTTCAATTGATGGAAAGGAAATGCAGCCTGGTACCGACTTCGTGGTGGGGCAGATGATGCCGACTACAAAGGCATCATACGAACTTTTTCTGCCCGATTCGCTTCTGCTGAACGATACGATTGCCTTTATGACTCGCTATTTTGCCGAGGACTGGTCGAAGAAAATGCTCGTAATCGATTATGCACAGACCGAGAACAAGGAAATCAAGATGTTTTATATCAAGGTCTTGTACGGAAATACGCGCTTCGGTGGAATTATGGAACTTATTCCCGAGGAACTTGTTATGTCGGTCGGCAAGATACAGCAGGATTATCCAGTAATCAAGCTTAAGCGTGAATCGTTTGACCGTTCGGCAAAAAGCATTTCGATTGACATTACCGCTAAACTGAAGAAGAACTTTTCCGCAAAGAATGTAATCGGCTATGTGGAAGGCAAGAATCCCGACAAATATTTTGTCTTCTGCGGTCACTACGACCATCTGGGGACGCTTGGAAAGAACGCTTATTTCCCTGGTGCACAGGATAATGCATCTGGAACGGCTATGGTTCTCGACCTCGCTGCATATTATGCAAAACATCAGCCCAAGTACACTATGGTGTTCATGCTCTTCTTCGGCGAGGAAGCAGGTTTGCTAGGTTCGTCGTACTATGTTGAGCATCCGTTGTTTTCTCTAAACCAGATTGTTATGGGCGTGAACCTTGATATGGTCGGCACTGGCGACGAAGGTATAACTGGTGTAAATTGGGAAGAGGAGGATTATGCCGATGTGTGGAAACTTTTCAGCAGCATAAACGAGGAAAACAAGTACTTTGACCCGATAAAGCAACGCAAGGCGGCTGCCAACAGCGACCATTATTCGTTCAACCGCAAGGATGTCAAGTTTATATTCATCTATACGATGGGACCTGGCACCTATTATCATAATGTGAAGGACAAATACGAAACCTTATCGTTTACGGGGTACGGAAGTTTGTTCGGACTGCTAACTAAATTCGTGGAGAGATATGAGTAAATTGTATTTGGTGCCAACGCCAGTCGGAAATCTCGAGGATATGACTTTCAGGGCTGTAAATGTGCTGAAGTCGGTGGATTGCATACTTGCCGAGGATACGCGCACATCGGCGGTGCTGATGAAGCATTACGACATTGGTACTCCGCTGGTTAGCCATCATAAGTTCAACGAACACAAGACTTCCGAGAGCATTGCCGACCGCATTCTTGGCGGCGAGAACTTTGCGCTTGTAACCGATGCTGGTACGCCTGGTATTTCCGACCCAGGATTCCTGCTTGTTCGCACTTGCGTGGAAAAGGGCGTGGATGTTGAATGTCTGCCCGGAGCTACGGCTTTTGTGCCAGCCTTGGTAAATTCGGGTTTGCCCTGCGAAAGGTTCACTTTCGAGGGATTTCTTCCGCAGAAGAAGGGCAAGAACAAGAAGGTGCAGGATCTGGCAGAGGAGGAGAGGACAATGATTTTCTACGAGTCGCCGTTCCGTCTGGTTAAGACATTGGAACTTTTTGCCCAGTATTTTGGCGAAGAAAGGCA
>CACWOG010000112.1 GCA_902762455.1 uncultured Bacteroidia bacterium
ACTTCTGCGGTAGATGCAGCCGTCAACAATAGTTTCGTAGTGTGACTCGTTGCCGTCGGGGAGTTTTCTTTCCACATACACATAAAATGGTTGTGTAACGGCTTTACCAAAATTGCGTATGTCAACCACAACGTCGAAACTATCAAGAACAGTAGTTACTTCTCTGGGAGACAAACTGATGGACGAATTGTCAATCATCAGGTCTGGTTTTGACTTCGGTCCGAGTACTATTGCAGGGTCGCCGTGCAGGGTTATCTGGTAGCTTGTGATTTCGGTGTTTGTACTCCAGTTGTCGGTGAGAACGTTTTTTAGCGTATTTTTTATTTGAATGCCAATAGGACGGCAATAATTCTTGAAAGCAAAGTTCTTGTAGAGTTCATCGGTGTATGTGTGAAGGTAGTTTGTGTTCCCTTGGTCCATCGACGACATAAATCCTATTGCTCCTTTGTTCGACTTTATCCAAATGTCGCTAAGAGTGTTGGTTGTAGAGTGTATTGCACCGACATAGCACGAGTTACCAATCATAAACGGATATTTGTCTTCGTTGGTGTAGAAGTCTGGCGATTCGATTTCGTGGTCGAAGGTAGTTGACGAACCGTGACCGAAAAACATCATTACAGATACGCCGTTGTTTATGAGGTTGTCAATGGAGTCGCTGTTGGTTGTCGTTACTGCTGCCGATGAATTTTTTAGGAAGGTATGGACTCTACCGCCGAACAATGTGTCTTCTATTGTGGTTCTGTACGATTCCAGATACGATTCGATACGGCTTTGCTCGCTTGCATTGTTTCCACCGCCGAAATGCAGGATTTCCTTGTTCCATAATGCAGGCTCTGCCGATTCATAAATCATAACTTTGTTGAGGTAGGTTGTAAGCTGCGCTGCGGAAGTTACAGCAAGTCGTCCTGTGGCAAAGAGAGGCTCGACTGTTGTTCCGCCTATTCCTACCGTAAAAAGCTGGTCGCTGGCTGGCTGTCCTGCCGACGGCACTGTGGTGTATGTTGCATTTGAGGCATTGCTTCTGAACTGGCTTGCCTCGAGCGAGCGTCCAACTAAAAATAGAAATTTCTCTGATGGGAATGCTTCGTATATAGCCTTGCAAAAACGGCGTATGGCAGCAGGATTTCTGCCCACTCCGTATGCGTACTGGTCGTAAAGTTGCGCAACATCGGCAACATAAGCTTTGTAGCCTGTTCTATTTCTATACTGGGCATATTGTTCGCAAACAGAAATGTATTTGCTGTGTGTGACAATTATGTAGTCGGCACTTGGCATTATCGAAATATAGTCAATGAACTTGTTGTCGGTCGAAACTTTTTTTATTGCCGCTGGTGTCTGGTAGCCTTCCGAACCGACCAACAGCATACGCCTTTCAGTATCGGTATGACCGACAAGCGCCTTTATCGTTCCTTCGGTAGTTGTTATGCGCTCGTGGTTTGTAAGGTCGTACAAGATTGCTTCATTGCCTGCCGCAAAATTGGTAATTTCCAAGTAGTCGCGACTGTCGGCATCGTTTGTGGGAAGTGTAAACGCAAAAGCATTTGCATTTTCAAAGTTCCAGTTATGCGGGTAGTTTATGTCGATGTATGAAACTGCATTCTTGTCGTTTTCGTTGTAGTCTGTCTTGAAAACTAGAACGGTAGATGCCGACATTGCCGAACTAGGAACGGCAAATCTTCTCCTGATGAATTCGTATCCACGGTATGTAGTGTCAATATAGGTTGTTCCTTGCAGTCCGACAGTAAGGTGGTGCGAAGCATAGTACGATGATGAATTGCTTGCATTTATGCCGCCTACAGCGATTTCTATTTCGGTGTCGGGACCACTGGAGTAAACTCCTGCCGTCGCTATGGTTTTTGAAAGCCCTGCCGAGTTCAGTTCGGTTGCGTCCATCCAGCCTTCCGACTGTGTGATGAAGCTTCTTGTGTTTCCTGCGTAGTATTTTCCTGCGTAGTTGGCACGCTTGTGCCTAATGCAGTAGTCTTGCCTATTTGCAATATGGCTGTCGAAGTCGGTTTCGTTGGATACGCTCATTCGCCTGTTCCCGTTGCTGTAGTTCCAAGTGAGAAAATAGGTGGCTGTATCATTGTAGAGACTAATGTCTGGATTTATCATACTTCCGGGCGAATCGTAGAAGTCGTACTCGTCTGTAGCACGATTTTTCTCTCCGTAGAACTCTATGTATCCGTTTGTACCAAGTGTTCCGTCGCTGTTTACGCCGTTGATGTGAATGTACTGTTCCTCGCCGTTGTGGAAAATTTGTATGTGGCTGGCATTGATGAGGTTCACTGGAACATCTGCCGAAACGAGCTGCGAAGTGGAAACCCTGTATACACCGTCTTTTGTTACTTGAATCTTGAAATATTGTTGGTTGTAGTTAATCCACGAGTTTTCCTGCGCCAGCAGGTTGTACGACACAAGCAGGACGGCGATTGCTAATGACAGATATTTGACTAGGTGGCTCATTTCCTACATTTTGCTGTATGTTTCTTTTTTCTTTACGTTGAAGCAGTAGCTTAGTGAAAATACATGTGAGTACAATGCAATGCTCTGGTCTCCGATGTCGGTAAACGCATAGTCGAGGCGAACGCCATAGAATTTTACACCTACGCCAATGTTAGGTTGCCACGAGAAAGTTTTTTTGCCGTCGTAGTCGGGAACTGTCTGGAAATTGTTGAATCCGCAACGCAGGAAAACCAAATCGTTGTAGCCGAGTTCAAGTCCGAACGTCGGGTCGATGCTTAATGCCTTTGAGCGGATGAGTGTGCTGCGTTTTCCGTCGAAGGTTGTCACAAGGTCGATTTCGGGATAGATTGTGAATTTTTCCTTGATGGCGAAACGGTATCCAGCACCAAGTATCAGTCGTGGTACAGTGACTTCGACTCCGTTTACAGGAATTTCGTTGCCCGTTTCCGTAAATACATCTTCTAACATTTCGCGGTTATAGTTCCACGCATTGAAAGTTCCGATTCCGTCGCGCAGGACAGCACCGAAACGCCAAGCCTTGTAGTCGTATTTTGCAGCAAAGTCGAGTCCAAAGCCTACAGCGTGTGCAAATTCGCCGACATTGCGGTAGATAATCTTTACATTTCCACCGACGCTCAACCCATCTATTGGCAAAGTATGCGAATAGGAAGCCATAAATGCGTAGTCGGCTATCGAGAACGAGGTTATGTTGTCGTAGTTGATGTTTCCGTTGGCGTCAATCAGGTTCAAGGTGTTTGGAATGTCATCCACTCCGAAACGCACCATCGAAATGGCAACAGCCGATTTGTCGTCAATCTTGTATCCGGCGCCCACATAGTCGTATTTTGATATGCCTGCGAAGTATTCGGAATGCATTGCCCCAATTTCAATTTGCTTGTCGAGACTTGTCAGTGCTGCTGGATTCCAGTATGTTGCAGAAATATCATTGGTGGAGGAAATTACAGAAGTTCCCATACCCAATGCTCTGGCTCCCACGCCAATAGAGAGGAACTCGTTACTATATTTCGCTACTCCCTGTGCATTTAAAAAATTTACAGCGGTTGCTAATAACACAAATAATGCTAATTTTGCAGTCGTTTTCATCAGTCAAATTTTACGTTGCAAAGAAAACGAATTTAAACGACAACTTATTATATATTTTAAAAAAAAGGTATGAATAAGATAAAAGCAGCATTTCCATCGTTTGTTACTTCGCTGAATATGGTCTGCGGAGTATGCGCCTCGGTGCTTGCTATGCAAGGCGAGACAAGGCTTGCCGTAGTGCTGATAATATTGGCTGCGGTGTTTGATTTCTGCGATGGCTTTGTAGCTCGGTTGCTAAATTCGGTGTCGGAATTCGGCAAGCAAATGGATTCTTTGTCCGACCTTATCAGTTTCGGAGTGGCTCCGTCGGTCATAATGTACGAATTTGCAGTGTCGCACGGACTTTTTTCGCACTATGTGGCACTCTTCGTTCTGCTGATTGCCGTATTTTCGGGGCTTCGCCTAGCAAAATTCAACATCGACCCCGAACAGACTACCGAATTCAAGGGTTTGCCAACACCAGCATCTGCCTTGTTTGTAATTTCGGTTTGCTACTATTGCAAGACAAGCGATTCCTCTTTGGCTCAGGCACTTACATCGCAGGCTGCCGTTATTGCAGTGGTGGCTTTTGTCTGCATAATGATGGTGGTAAATCTACGCTTGTTCTCAATGAAGATTAAAACATTGAAAATAAAGGCGATAATCTGGCAACTAATCCTTGTTGCATCGCTGATTGCGTTTGTATGCATATTCGGTGTGCTTGGACTGGCATTTACAATTATTATGTATGTTATCTTATCGATAATAAGGAATATAATTAATCGCGATAATTCTAGCGACGCGGTGCGCCACGTCGCTACAGAATCATCAAATAACAAATAATCGAATTTTCAAATTTCCAAACCAATAAACAACATTAAACAATCATAAACAACTTTAAACTTAGAAACGGTGTTAGCCATAGAAACTTAGAAACGGCGTAGCCATAGAAACTTAAAAACTTAGAAACTAAAAAAAACATATTGTCATGAAATTTTACGCTCAAATTAACATTATGCCGCTTAAGGCTTTGTTGGACCCGCAGGGAAAGGCTGTTTTGAACAGCGCAGTTAAGACTGGATTCGAAACTCTTCGCAATGTCCGCATTGGCAAGCATATAGATGTTGAAATAGAAGCAGCATCCGAAGCAGAAGCCAGCAAGAAGATTGACGAATTTAGCAGCAAGGTTCTTGTAAACCCGATAATCGAGTCCTACGAGTTCACTATTGCCGAAATAAAGTAGCAAATTCGGCTTGCATTTAGGCTTGGGGACATGTATATGCATGTTTCCCTATATTTGTATGGTCTGATGAAAAAATTCGGCTTCAGCATATTTGTTGTTGTGCTTGCAAGTCTGCTTGTGCTGGCTTGTGCCAAGCAGATTGCACTCACTGGCGGCAAGAAGGACGTTACTCCGCCTGAAATGCAGGTCGCATCACCGGCAAACGGCTCTACAAACTTTTCTTCGAAGCGTATAGTTGTGAAATTCAACGAGTACATAACGCTCAACGATGTCTCGTCGAAACTTATTGTGTCGCCGCCGATGGAAGAAAAGCCCGTCGCAGTGGTCAGCGGCAAGAAATTGAAGATTACGCTCAATCCTTTGCAACTAAAGCCAAACACAACCTACTGCCTCAATTTTAACGATGCTGTTGCCGACATCAACGAAAACAACGCACTGAACAGCTTCGTATATGCGTTTTCAACTGGCGATGAGATTGACTCGCTGGCGTTTGCAGGAACGGTTTTCGATGCGTTTACTCGCAAACCTGTTGAGGATGCGTGGGTTTTGCTATACAGCAATTTCTCCGACACCGCCGTTTCGACGACTATGCCCGACTACATCACCAAGGTCAACAAGCAGGGAAATTTTAGGATAAACTTTGTGGCAGAAAACGACTACAGGATTTTTGCTCTTCGCGACAACAATTCCAACTTCAAGTTCGACCTTCCGGAAGAATGCATTGCGTTTATCGACAGCACTTTCCATCCGTCGGTTGAAGTAAGCTACGATACATTGAAGTCGAAAAAGGATACTCTCACCGATTCCATTGTCACAAAGAGCCATTTCTTCCCCGACGACATCAAGATGCTGCTTTTCAAGGAGGACAAGACTCCGCAGTTTTTCAAATCGTCGAAACGTGTGAAACGCAACTATTTTGAGTTTGTGTTCAATTTTACGCAGTACGGGAAATACAAGTTTACCGTTCCCGGTGACGATTCGGCATTTGTGTGGGCAAAGGAAAATCCCGACACGGTATTTCTTTGGCTGAAAGACACTTCCGTCATTTCTTCCGACACCTTGAAAATCTTTGCCGAATACGTTGACCCCGCTTTCCCCGACTCGGTACACAACGACACCCTGAAGTTCCGCAAGCAGGACAAACTTCTGGCCGATACTGTGCTGACAATGAACTTTTCCAAGGAAAAACGACCCGATGCCGACTACTGCATTTCGTTTTCGTTGCCAATCGATTCGTTTGATGCAACTCGGCTGAAACTTTATGGTGCGGTGGATACGCTGTTCGAAGAGATGGATTTCAAGGTGGAAAGGGATTCTTCCTGTCCGCTCAGATTGAAGGTTGTTGCCGAGATTGCCGAAGGGCGCAAATACAAGATTGTGGCAGATTCGGCTTTTGCAACCTGCATCTATGGTTATGCAAGTATGCCCGATTCTGTGGAGGTTGTCCCGATGCGCGAAACCGATTTTGGTGCGTTGAAAGTTTTGTTTCAGGACGACAAGCCATACCTTGTAGAATTGCTGCAGAGCGAGAAAGTGAAGGCTCGAAGTGCTGTTGCCGACAGACAGGTTTCGTTTGTGTATCTTCAACCCGGCAAGTACGACATCCGAATTATAAACGACGAGAACGGTAATGGCCGCTGGGACACGGGCGACTATACGCAGCACAGGCAGGCGGAGGATGTATTCTATTATCCGCAGCCTTACGAAATCCGCAGCAGCTGGGAACACGAAGTGACGATAGAGAACAATTAAAACTTCCGATTATGAAAATCATCTGCATAGGAATGAACTACAAGGCGCACATTGCCGAACTCAACCTTCCTTATCCCGAAGCACCCGTCTTCTTTATGAAGCCCGATTCTTCGATTCTGAAGGGCAACAAGGTCTTCTTTATTCCCGAATGGACGGAAAATCTGCAGTACGAACTTGAAGTCGTATAT
>CACWOG010000113.1 GCA_902762455.1 uncultured Bacteroidia bacterium
CAACCTAGAGAATATTCTAAACCGCGACAGCAAAACAATCAAAAAACTTGTCAGTGAATCGATTCTTACAAAAATAAAAATCGTTGAAGAAGATCCCAACGACAAATCAATAAGACATATACTTAACTTTGGACATACTATCGGACACAGCATCGAATTACTTGAGAACATTCCTCACGGCATTGCAGTAGTAAAAGGAATGAACGCAGCGACAGACATTTCCGTAAAACTTGGAATCCTAGCGCCCGACAAGGCTCAACAAATAAAGCAGCTGCTGACATCTTTCGGCTACGACATATCATACAGCCTCGGCGAAAACCATATTCGCCTGCTTTCAAACGACAAGAAAAAGGAGGATTCCAATATTCGTTTCGTCCTGCTCGAAGACATAGGCAAGCCTGTAATAAGAAAAATGCCCATCCAGCAAATCGTGGAGTTGACAATATGATAGCAACCATACACAAGTCTAAACTGCACGGCGAGATAACAATCTGTCCGTCGAAAAGCTACGAGCAAAGAGCTTGGGCGATAGCATCGTTGCCAGACTCGGAAATAAGCATTTCAAATTGTGGAAAATCAGCCGACGCAATTGCTTCCCGCAGAATAGCCCGTAAACTGATGTCATTCGACCCTAACGACAAGATATTCGACTGCGGAGAATCGGCACTTTGCGCACGAATGTTCCCGCCAATCATCGCACTTCGCACCGACAGTTTCATACTCAACGGACACGGAACCCTGCCAAAAAGGAACATCAGACGCGACCTTGAATTCTTTGAAAAAAATTTTGGCTGGACAATTTCATCAAATGGACTACCTATAAATATTAGTAATGCACACATCAAACCAAGTAATTACACAATTGATGGAAGCCGCACCTCTCAAGTCATAACAGGATTGATATTCGCATTATCAGTCTTGCCGGCAAGCAGCACAATTACCGTAGAAAACCCATCAAGTACTGGATACATTTTTCTTACCATAGAGATAGCCAAACAGGCTGGCGCCAACATAACCGCAGAGCAAAAAGCCAATGCTTTAGAAATAAACATACAGGGGAATACGCACTACAAAGCATCATTCAATGTCGAAGGAGACTGGAGCAATGCAGCATTCCTAATCGCAGCAGGCCTGACAAACGGAGAAATAGGCATTTATGGACTGAATCCGCTATCACAACAACCAGACCGCGCCATAATGAACGTACTTGATATCTGCAACGCAAACTACGAATGGAAAGGCAATTCCCTTTTTGTAAGCAAGTCAAAAATCGGCAGTTTCCAATTCGATGCAACAGATACTCCCGACCTTATCCCGCCACTCTGCATACTGGCACTAAATGCCGACAGCGAATGCAAGATTTTTGGAGCAAATAGGCTTATCGGTAAGGAAAGCAATCGCCTTGAGGCAATAGTTACCGAACTCATCAAACTTGGAGCAGTCATAAAAACTGATGGCAACTGCATAATAACCCAACCACTAAAAAACATTCAACCCACCCTACTCGATTCACACAACGACCACCGCATTGCAATGATGCTCGCAATATTAGGACTTTCATCTGATGGAATAAGAATAGAAGGATGCGAATGTGTAGAAAAGTCGTATCCTGATTTTTTTGAGGTACTGAAACAACTCGGAGCAAGACTAGGGTGAAAATGATCGAAATGGTTTGAGATGGTTTCTGATAGTTTGAAGTGGTCTCAAGTGGCTTTGATGTCTAAAAGTCAAACAGAAGACCTGTCCAGCAGTCTGCAAGGCCATTAGACGGAGAGACAGTGATACTGTTAGACTTTAAGCCTGTGAGCCTTCGAGCCTGCTAGCCCTAAACTTAGAAACGGCGAAGCCATAGAAACCAAGAAACCTTCAAACGGCGAAGCCACAGAAACGCCGCAGGCATTCAAACGGCGAAGCCATAGAAACGGCGCAGCCATTCTGTCCCTTCCTAGTTTTCATCAAAATCAAGGTCTCCTGCCTGTCCGTATTCGTGACAATCAATCAAATCCTTGATTCCTGCCGGCATCGGGAACTTGTCTTCGGGATTATATTTCTTGTTAAGCCACCAGTCTGCATAAACCTTCTTCATATACAAGGCCCATATAGGCAATGCAGCCGAAGCACCCTGACCAAATTCCATCGAACTGAAACGGATTGTCGGTTCCTCGCCACCAACCCAAGCACCATTTACCAAGTGAGGTGTTACACCCATAAACCAAGCATCGGAATTGTTGTTGGTTGTTCCTGTCTTACCTCCTATTTCGCCAGTAAGATTGTACTTGAAGCGCAACCTCGAACCGGTTCCCATATCAACCACGCCACGCAACAGCTCTATCATAAGTGCTGCCGTCTCCTCGCTGATGGCTTCGGTCTGTATCGGAATGAAAGATGCAAGTTCGTTGCCGTCCTTGTCCTCTATTCGCGTAATATATATAGGTCTGGTATAGATGCCCTTGTTTGGATAAGTACAATATGCGCCAACCATCTCGCAAAGCAGAACCTGCGGAATACCCACGCATATTGATGGGAACGGGTCAATCTGGCTATGTACACCCATCTTGTTCGCAAGAGCCACAACTGCTTCGGGTGTAGTCTGCTTCAGCGCCCATGCAGAAATCTGGTTCAACGAACCAGCAAGCCCCTGCTTCAAGGTAATGGTCTGTCCATCCAATTTAGACTTTGAATATCTAGGCGTATAATACTGACCTGTAGGCAGTTTGAATGTCTGCTCTACATTCGGCACCTTGGTGCATGGCGAATATCCATTCTGCATCAGCAGACAGTAGATAAACGGTTTAAACGTTGACCCAACCTGACGGCGCGACTTGGTTGCATTGTCGTACTTGAAGTGCATATAGTTTATACCGCCGACGTATGCCTTTACGTGTCCTGTCTGCGGTTCCATCGAAATAAAGCCAGCCTGCAAGAATCCCTTGTAGTACAACATCGAGTCCATAGGCGTCATAACAGTATCAATGTCACCGTCCCACGAAAATACCGACATTGTATCCTTCTCATAGAACGATGCTCTTATCTCGTCCTCGCTGAATCCAGCCTTCTTCATCACGCGCCATCTCTCCGTCCTGCGCATAGCACTGTTGATGCATTCTTCTTTCTTCGATGCTCCAATTGAAGAATAATATGGTGCATTCTTGTTGCTACTCATACTCTTTGAAAACGCTGGCTGGAGATATGTCCCGACGTGCTCGGCAACAGCCTCCTCGGCATACTTCTGCATACGGCTGTCGATTGTGGTATATAGCTGCAAACCATCGGAATAAATGTCGTAAGATGTACCATCAGGCTTCTTGTTTTTGTTGCACCATCCATACGACGGGTCGATTGCCCAGTTGATGGAATCCTCGATAAACTCACGCTCATCAACATAGTTTTCGCGTATAGGCTCCTTTGCACTCAGCCACAACCTTAAGAACTCACGGAAATAGGTTGCAGAACCAAGGTTATGGTCGGCACGACGGAACTTTATGCCAAGTGGCTCGTTTACAAGCGAATCGTGCTCCGCCTTTGTTATCTTGCCATACTTCAGCATCTGGCCAAGCACAGTATTCCTTCGTGACAAAGCCTTGTCGGGAAAACGAATAGGATTGTACATCGACGGATTCTGAGCCATACCCACAAGCATAGCAGCCTGCGTCTTGGTAAGTCCGTATGGAATCGTATCAAAATATATCCTCGAAGCCGACTCTATTCCCACCGCAAGGTTCAGGAAGTCGAACTTGTTGAGATACATGGTTATTATTTCCTCCTTGGTGTACTGGCTTTCCAACTTGGTGGCAATCACCCATTCCTGGAATTTTCTGTTTATAAACTCCAGTTTGCTCATCTTCTGCCTCGGGAAAAGCATTTTTGCTAGCTGCTGCGAAATCGTACTTCCACCGCCCTTTGCACTGTTGCCTGTAACAATTCCCTTGAAAACACGTGGCAACGACTTGAAGTCGATACCGCAATGCTCGTAGAAACGGACATCCTCGGTTGCAATAAGAGCATCAATTACGTTCGGAGAAATTGAATCGTAACGGACATGCGAACGGTTCTCGCGGAAATAGGTTCCCAAAAGCTGTCCGTCGCTGGAATAAATACGCGTTGCAAGGTTCTCTTTCGGATTTTCAAGTTCCTCAAACGTCGGCATATACCCAAAAACACCGTGCGACAACAATGCGAAATAAACTACAAAACCTATCAGAAGCAATAGGCTCAAACTCCACAAAGTAATGAAAATCCGAACCTTAGTCTTTTTCGTATATGAAACTTTTTCCTTTTTATCGTCTGCCATACCGCAAAAATTTTTAAGCCGTAAAATTATAAAAAAAATTCTTAATTTTGCACCCAAATTTATAAGTCGTATGGAGAACAATTTGGTAATTGTAGAGTCACCAGCTAAAGCAAAGACTATAAAGAAGTTCCTCGGTGATGATTTCATCGTAAAATCAAGTTACGGACACATCAGGGACATTGAAAAAAAGAACTTGGGAATTGACATTGACAACGGTTTCACACCCGACTACGAAATTCCCGACGACAAGAAAAAAGTTGTCGCCGACCTGAAAGATGCAGCAGGAAAAGTGAAAGTCGTGTGGTTGGCTTCCGATGAAGACCGCGAGGGAGAAGCAATTTCGTGGCATTTGAGCGAAGTGCTAAAACTTAAGAAAAGCAACACCAAACGTATTGTTTTTCACGAAATTACAAAGGAAGCAATAACCAATGCAATCGCCAATCCGCGCGACATTGACATCAACCTTGTAAACGCACAGCAGGCACGTAGAGTTCTCGACAGACTCGTTGGATTCAAGTTGTCTCCGTTGCTATGGAAGAAAATTAAGCCGGCACTTTCGGCAGGTCGTGTGCAGTCGGTTGCCGTCAAGCTAATCGTCGAACGCGAAAGGGAAATCACCGAGTTCAACTCAAAGTCGGAATACAAGGTTTTCGGTGTCTTCAACATCGAAGGCAATCCCGTAAAGGCCGAACTCAGCAAAAAGTTCAAGACATACGAGGAAGCAAAGAAATTTGTTGAATCTTGCAAAGATAAAGAATTCAGCGTCAAGGACATAACTAAGAAGCCTGGCAAAAAGTCTCCAGCACCTCCATTCACGACCTCAACCTTGCAGCAGGAAGCAGGACGTAAATTAGGCTACTCAGTGTCGCAGACAATGAGGTACGCACAGAACTTGTACGAAAACGGTTTCATAACCTATATGAGAACCGACTCACTGAATCTTTCGTCTCTGGCAATCAACACGATAAAGAACAACATTACCAAAAACTACGGCGACGACTACCTCCACGTAAGAAAATACCAGACCAAGGTGAAGGGTGCTCAGGAAGCCCACGAAGCAATAAGGCCGACATTCGTCGACAACGAGACAATCGAGGCAACCAAGCAGGAACAACGTCTGTACGACCTCATCCGCAAGAGAGCAATCGCTTCGCAGATGGCCGATGCAAAAATCGAAAAGACTATCGTAACTATCGGCGACTCAACAGACAAATACTCATTCATTGCAACGGGCGAGACAATAATCTTCGACGGTTTCCTCAAACTTTACATCGAATCAACCGATGACGACAATGCTGAGGAAACAACTTCGACACTCCCTAATATATTAATAGGTGCAAAGGCTGAAACATCAAAAATTGAAGCTATAGAAAAATTCGACCAGCCGCCATCAAGATACACCGAGGCAAGCCTCGTGAAGAAGATGGAAGAACTCGGAATCGGTCGTCCGTCAACTTACGCGCCGACAATCTCCACAATACAGCAGCGCGAATATGTCGTAAAGGAAAGCAAGCCAGCAAAGAAGAGAACTGTAAAGACAATAACCCTGTCGAAAGGCAAAATCAAGGAAAGCACCGCCAACGAAAACTACGGAGCCGAAAGCAACAAGCTTTTCCCGACTTCGATTGGTATTGTTGTAACCGACTATCTTACAGCGCACTTCGACGACGTACTCGACTACAACTTCACAGCACAGATTGAAGAGAAGTTCGACGAAATCGCTATGGGCAAGCTCAAGTGGAACGATATGCTCAAGTCATTCTACAAGGCTTTCGACAAGGAAGTTGACTCCTCGCTCAAGGAAAAGGAAACCTCGAAATGGGAACGCAACATCGGCAACGACCCCAAAACCGGCGCACCTATAATAATAAAGATAGGCAAATACGGACCATACGCATCAATCGAAACCGGCGACAAGCCAATGTATGCCAGCCTGCGCAAGAACCAGAACATTGAAAGCGTAACTCTCGAAGAAGTGCTCGACCTGTTCAAGTTGCCACGCGAAATTGGCGAATACGAAGGTGATGCCGTTACCGTATCACTCGGCAAGTTCGGACCATACGTCAGGAACAACGGCAAGTTCTACTCGCTGGCAAAGACCGACGACCCGTATTCAATAACATTGGAAAGAGCCATCGAACTCATCGAGGAAAAGAAGGAGAAGATGAAAAACGCCCTATGCCGCACATTCGACGAAATGCCGGATATGCAAATATTGAAAGGCAAATTCGGACCTTACATATCATACCAGAAAAAGAACTACAAAATTCCAAAGAACATATCTCCGGAAGAAATCACATTGGAGCAGTGCAAGAGCATCATCGAAGCGGCTCAGGAGAAGAAGAAAAAATAAACGAAAAATTACTATCTACTTAGTATTTTGTTAAAAACTTGACTTGTTTTGGCAGTTTTATCACAAACCACAATACACTACTAATCAACAAATTAACAATAATTTGTTATATAAACAAAAAAAAGTTCATAAAATTTGGTCGCGTAAAAAAAAAGCATTTAATTTACCAACTTGAAATTTAGACATAGACTATACGTTTATAAACTGATATGTTAGACACTATTGTAAAACGAAAATAACGGAAACAGTATGAGAAAAGGGTTAATACTATCGGGACTGTTTATGATGCTTTCCGCATGTTGGTCGTTTGCACAGAATGACTCTCACTATAGTTTGTTTGAATACTCCCAGAACCTATATAATCCGGGGGCTGCAGGAGCAAACAACGCTATATGTATCACAAGTATGCATCGCCAGCAATGGGTAGGGTTTGACGACCACCCTCAAACGACCATATTTACTTTCGATATGCCAATCAAGGACATCATAGGTCTAGGTGCTACAATAATGCACGAAACCATTGGTTTCCATAACGATGTAAGCTTTATGGTAAATGCTGCATACAGGCACGAATTTTCGTTCGGAACACTTGGAGCTGGTGCAAGTTTTGGCATTTTAAATAGAAGTATTGACGGAGAATGGAAAACGCCAAATTCTCTTGGCGGAGACCCGGTTTACCGCGACCCAACAATACCTCACAAAGACAGCAAGGTTGCATTCGATATGCACTCGGGAGCAACACTTTATGGCAAGGACTTCTGGGCAGGTTTGTCTGTCAGCCACCTTACCAAGCCTTATCTAAAATTCAGCAATACAAAATCAACTTATCTTGCAAGACATTATTATATTGCAGGCGGTTACAACTGGACGCTTCCTAACCCATCAAGCGACCTATTGTTTTCTGCAATGGCAGTTTATGCATCAACATTTGAATTCCAAATCAATGCTAAATACTTATTCGAGAAAAAATTCTGGGCAGGACTTTCGTACAGATTCAGCGATGCAATTGTCCCTATGATTGGCGTACATTTAGCTTTTGGCATGAGTATTGGATATAGCTACGATATTCCTATTGGAGGAAACACCTATAAATATAATACAGGATCTCACGAAATTATGGTCAGGTATTGTTTCAATGTTTCCAAGAACAACAATATGGGTAGATATAGAAGTGTTAGAAGATTATAAATTAGAAACTTACTAAATATTATATATTATGAGAAAGTTACTTGTCATTTTAGCAATATTCATCATCGCCCTCGCTAGCGGTTGTGGCTACTCGGGCAATGGCGAATTGACAGGGGTAGAACGTAAGACGTGGTACACTCCTGATCCCTATGGAATGCTTTTCATTCCTCCAGGTTCATACCAGATGGGACCAAGCGACGAGGATGTCCCATACGCAATGACAGCTCAGTCTAAAACAGTAACTATACAAGGTTTCTGGATGGACGAAACGGAAATTACAAATTCCGAATATAGGCAGTTTGTTTATTGGGTAAGAGACTCTTTGGCATTAACTACTTTAGGTAAGGAAACTAAAAATTCGGTCGATTTCGGAGATATTAGCACTAAAAGATCGTATCAGCCGACAGATTTCATTATTGACGATGCAGAAGTGTCTGAAGAAGATGTAAACTTTATGACAAATATGTATGAAAATGGTGAATTCGACTTCGACGATTATGACAATAACAATTTCCTTGATTGGAACGGGCCTCTGGACTATAATGATTTGGAATTGAAGGGCATCTTAATAAAGAATGAAATCCCGAGTAATTTCAACCAGACGTTGTTCCTTCTTCCACCAGCAGAATTGTATAGGTTCAATCGTAAAATTGACCTCAACACCGATGCATTGTACTACGAATATTTCTGGATGGATCTCAAGCAGGCCGCACAGAAACACGTATTCAAACCGGGTGATGATGGTGTAATCCAAGATGCAGAACTCGCTCGTAATTTCGAACGCGAAGCTGACCACGGATTGAGAATCGGAAGACACTTCAATCCTGAAACTGGTCAGTACGAAGGAACAATAAAGGATCGCGAAAAGTTGAAAGAAGATGCCGAATGGGAAGACTTTGCCGACAGAGAAATAAAGAACTACGAAGGCAAGTCTGACGCAGGAAGACATGGTGGTAGATATAGTTATTATATGCATGAAAAAGTTCATATCTACCCTGATACTCTTTGCTGGATAAGCGATTTTACCTATTCGTACAACGAGCCAATGGCTAAAGCTTACTTCTGGCATCCGGCATACGACTACTATCCTGTAGTTGGTGTTTCATGGGTACAAGCTACAAAATATTGTGCATGGAGAACCGACCGTGTAAACGAACAAATATTGATAGACGAAGGCTTAATCAATATGACTAATGAGCCGACTGCAGAAGGTCACTTCAATACAGAAGCTTATTTGTTGTATCCCGATTACGAACA
>CACWOG010000114.1 GCA_902762455.1 uncultured Bacteroidia bacterium
ATGACATCGCCTATTACGCAGGTTGCCAACCTTTCGGCACCAGACCCGAAGACTATCTTCATACAGCCGTGGGACAAGTCAACTATACCGGCAATCGAAAAGGCCATTATGGCTGCCAACTTGGGCTTCAACCCGGCAAACAACGGCGAAGTTATCCGTATAATAGTTCCGCCTCTGACCGAGGAACGCCGCAAGCAGCTTGTTAAGCAGGTTAAAGGACTTGGCGAAGATGCTAAAGTTGTCATTAGGAATGCCCGTCGTAACGCAATCGATGAATTCAAGAAACTGAAAAAGGACGGCGTTTCTGAAGATGCAGCAAAGGATGCAGAACAGACCGTTCACAAGGCACACGAAGACTTCATCAAGAAAGTTGATGCTGTTATTGATGCAAAGGAAAAGGAATTGATGACGGTGTAAAGGAGAATTGAAGGCGAAAAGGCGGACAGGCTTGAAGGCTCACGGGCTGACAGGCTAACAGTCTTGCAGTCTGATTGTCAGACAGCCTTGCGGACTAACAGTCAGACTGCCAGACGGTCTTTTCGACTCAAATCATCAAATCTTCATTCAAACCCAGAAACGGCGAAGCCATTCAAACGTGAAACATTGAAACGGCGTACTTCGACAAGCTCAGCAACCGCCAGCCATTAAAACCGCGCAGCAATAAACGCCGCAGGCATTCAAACGGCGTCAGCCATTCAAACCCAGAAACGGCGAAGCCACTCAAACGTGCGAAGCACATAGAACGGCGTAGCCCTCAACGAAGTTAAACTTGAAACAGCGAAGCAAGAAACGGCGAAGCCATTGAAACGGCGTCAGCCATCAAATCATCAAATTCTCAAATCGTAAATCGTAACTTACTTCTCGTTTCCATCCAGCATTATAAACGCCGCCCAATACCTTGGATTTTCAAAGCCAGCGGTTGTTTTTACCTTGTTTTGTGCAGCAAGGAAGGCATCTCGCTTGGTCATTCCGTTGGTGAGGTTTGAATAAAATTCCGTCATCATCAGCAGAGTGGCATTGTCATCTACTGGCCAGAGGCTCATGATCAAAGTCCGCGCTCCTGCCTTCTTGAAACCGCGCTGCAAACCGAAAACGCCTTCGCCTGTGATTTCTCCAAGGGCAGTCTGACAAGCGGACAGAACAACCAAATCGGTCTTGCGTAAGTCCATGAAACTGATTTCCTTGGCGGTAAGAATGCCATCCTCAATTCCTTCGGGCAAAGGCATATCTTGCCATGCATAGTTTGCGCCCGACAGCAATAGTCCCGATTGCACAAGCGACTGGTCGCCCGACAACTTTTCGTCAGATGGCAGGAAGAAACCGTGTGTGGCAATGTGCAGAACTTCTATATCCTTGCCCGACAGTGCCTTGAATGATTCCTCATTTGCCTGCGACCCTTCGTAGAGCATGGTTTTCACCTTCTTTTTGTTCAGTTTGCCTACAATGTCCTCGACCTCGGTTTTTGTGCCGGGCAAATAGTTAAGACCACTACGTTCTCCACTATTTTTTAAGCCTGCAAATGCGGTTTGAGTGGCACTGCGAGTAGAATAGCGGTCACTTTCGTGCTTCATTGTGGTCGTATCGCTGTCATAGTATATACCTCCGTAAAGGACTGAGTTCTTCAAAGGCTTTGGCATATAGTCCATTGCAAGGAAACGGGTTGACGAAACGCGATAAATCTCGTACTTGTCGGAAATAGTTTTGCCGTTTCCTATCGGGGCATACTCAATTGCCACCTGATGCAACATTCCCGACGGAGCAAAATAAATGCGCGGATTTTCGGGGAAATAGCCTTCCAATTTTTTCCAAAGAATCCTGTATAGCTCGGTAGATTCGTAAATTCCTAGTTTTTTGGTCGAAACAGAAGTTGCTCCACGGTTCTCTTCGTTGTCGGGGACATCTGCTTTTGTGGGAGCCGTGCCACGAATAAGCTTCCTAAGTTCTTTGTCGTTGAATAGCCGCACAGGTACTGGCGCACTCATGTCCTTTGTAAGAACAAGTGCCGCATATATTGTTGTATCTCTTACCGTGATATTTGTGAATTCAATGGCGACATCGTTCTTTTTCAGCGAGTTTTGCACATCCTTCCAGTCAATTTTTATGAAATTGGTGACATCACCGAACTCCTTGCAACTTTCCATTATATGGCGTTCCTTCTTCCTAATTTGGTTTTCAAGCGAATCGCAGTCGAATTTACGTTCGGTAATAGGTTTTTCAAGCTCCTTGTTAAGTTGCTGGTGCATTTTGTTCATGTCCTCGTATTCTGAAATAAGTGCGCTGTTGCCGCTTTCCTTTATTATGTTGGCTGTACTTACTTCCGAAGCAAGCAACAAGCCTTTGGTAATAAGTTCGGTATCATACGAAGTTTTTCTTGCAAGCGTATCACTGGATGAGTAGAACAAATATATTATGTTGTGTGAAAATTGTTTGTTATTTGCATTCCAGTAAGCTTCTCGTTCCATCGATGTCATGAACGAAAAGTTTTTGATTAGGTTGTTCTTACTAATGTCGGTTGCTTGTTTATTGACTTTTATTGCATTGCGATAGTCGTCCATATAATAATATGTTACAGCTATATTGCCAAGAGCTTTTGCATAGTCGGGGTGTTCCACCCCAAAAACTTTTTTATTGATTTCCGATGCTTGCATATAGTATTTCAAGGTATTCTGATAATCGTGCATATCGAAGTAAACAAAACCTATATTTTCCAGCGTTGCTGCATAGTCGGGATGTTCTTTGCCAATAACCTTTTCTTTTATTTCCAATGATTGAGATTGGTATTTTAATGCGGTCTTGTAATCCTTCAGTCTGTAATATGTAGCACCTATATTGCCCAATGTCAAAGCATAGTCGGGATGATTTTCCCCGAGGAGTCTTTTCCTTATTTCCAATGCTTGTACAAAATATTTAAGAGCGTTTTTGTCGTCGCCCATACCGTAATATATCGCACCAATATTATGCAGAGTACTTGCATAGTCGGGATGTTCCTCTCCGGAGACTTTTCTCCTTATTTCCAAAGCTTGCTTCTGGCATTTCAAGGCATTTTGATAATCACCCATTTTCAGATAAACATTACCGACTCCAATTATTGACGCTGCATAATCAGGATGGCTCTCTCCCAAAACTTTTTTCTTAACTTCCAGTGATTGCTCATAATACTTCAAGGCATTTTGATAGTCACCCATTTCGGAATATACAATACCGATATTATTCAGCGACATGGCATAGCTAGGGTGTCCTTTCCCAAGGACCTTTTCTCTTATTGACATCGCTTGCTTATGGTACTTCAAAGCATTCTGGTAATCGGCCATATCAAAATACACAAGCGCAACGTTGTTTAATGTTGTCGCGTAAGTTGAATTGACTTCTCCAAGAACCTTCTTTTGTGTTTCTATTGCTTGTAAGAAGTATTCCAAGGCATTTTGATAGCTTCCAATATTACGATAATTATTGCCAATATTAATTAGTGATGCTATATAGTCGGGGTCTTCTGTTCCTATAACCATCTTCTTTATCTCTAAAGATTGCAGATGACATTTCAGAGCATTTTTATAATCGCCCAGATGAGTATATGCAACGCCCAAATTATTCAGAGATTGAGCATAATCTATATGATTTTCACCGAGAACTTTTTTTCTTATTTCCAATGCTTGTTGTATATATTTCAATTCATTCTCGTAGTCGCCCATATCCGAATACACTGAGCCTATATTATTCAGCATTTTTGCATATTCGAGACTATCTTCACCCAAAATCCTTTTTCTGATTTCCATTGATGGAATAAAATACTCCAGAGCTTTTTTGTATTCACCAATGTTGTAATACTGAATGCCAATCTGGTTTAGCACTCCTGCATACTTGTTGTTTTCTTTCCCATACACCTTGCCTGCGACATCCTCTGTCATGATGTAATACTTGATTGCATTCTGCCTGTCGCCAGCTTTTGAATACGCATAAGCCATATTATAAAGGGCTATGGCGTAGTGTGCATTGTCGCCATTATCAACTTTCTTGGCAAGCAGGGCAGCTTCGTTGTAGTATGAAATGGCCTCGGTGTACCTTTTTGCTTTGTAGTATCTGTCGCCCACCGCTTTTATGGAATCGGCCTTGTCGAATATTTCTGTAGCATCGATCTGCGCAAAAGCAAAGTTGCACAGGATAGCGATGGTTATTAGTGAGATTAATTTCTTCATGTTAAATATGTTTATAAGTTTTTGTGGCTGACGGCGTTTGATGATTTGATGATTTGATAATTTGACGATTTGATGACTTCGCCGTTTGATGATTTGATGGCTTCGCCGTTTGAATGCCTGCGGCGTTTCTAAGTTTGATGGGTTCAATGTTCAAGGGGTTCAAAGTTTAATGTTTAAGGTTCAACGATTCAAGGTTCAATGTTCAAGGGGTTCAATGTTCAATGTTTAAGGTTCAACGATTCAAAGTCCTCTCAACTCCAAACTCTCAACTTTCAACTCCAAACTCTCAACTCCAATTCCTTCTCCCCTATTTATTTTCCAAACAATTCCGAGTGCGTGCCAAGTCGTACCAACTCTATGATATTGTTTTCCTTGTCAATCCAGATTAGCTGGAAATCTCCTTGAATGTGACACTCGATACAGCCCTCGTAGTTGCCGTGAAGAGGATGCGGATAATACTCGGCAGGAATAGGGATGTCGTTAGCAAGCATATCAATAACTACAGCTAATGCTTCTATCTTTTTTGACTGATGACGATACCTCTTGTAATCCTTCTTGTATTGTCCCGACGGAAATATCCTTTTTTTCACAAGTCAATTTCTTCGTTAAGAGCATTAAACATTTCTTCGGCACTGCTATACAGTTCGTTTTCGGGATATTCCTTTCTGTTCATCGCCTCCTCTATTGCAGCCTTTGTGACCTCGTTTGGTTCGTTGTAAACCACGTCGAGCAGAACGCTTTCCACATAGTTGTTGAGAGAACGGTTTTCGCGTGCGGCATTGCGCTTCAAGCCTTCAAGAAGGTCGGCACGAAGACGGAAAGATGCCGGTTGTCTGACTATTGTTGCTTCCATAATACAATATTTTTTTGTAATACTTTCGATTGCAAAAGTAATGCATTTGTATGACACGAGCAAGAAAAGGTTGAAAATGTTTGATGGGAGGGCGAAAAGGCTAAAGGGCGAAGCCATAGAAACGGGCGTAGCCATGAAAACCCAGAAACGAGAAACGTTAAACCAGAAACGTTAAACGGGCGCAACAAAAAAGAGGCAAAAAGTCTAACAGGCAGACAGGCTAACAGCCATGACGAAATAACGTTCAGAACGTTAGGTCTTCAAGCCTGTGAGCCTTCGGGCCTGCAAGCCCCAAACCCAGAAACGCCGCAGCCACAGAAACGTCTTTTAGCCTTCAAGCCTTTTCGCCCAAATAAATTCCTAATTCCTACTTCGTAAATCGAAAATCTTTTATTATCTTTGTCCTTTTTAACTTTTGTTTAATTGTAACACTAACATAATGAAGAATTTATATATGGAGTTTTCTACAAAAAACAATAGAAATATGGACAAAATCCACTCAAATTTCTTTGCTACAGCCTTTTGCGCTGCATTTTTGCTTATTGTGTCGTTAGGTGCTTTCGGTCAGACGATTACCATCAATGATGTAACCGCGGTTAACGATAATGAGGTTTTAATCGGAGGTACTACCACCGATATTGCCGATGGTACATTGCTGTATTCATATTACGGTACTACAAACGACGAGTATTCATTTTCGATGGGTAATGCGGCAGAAACAAACGGTGGTGTTTTCCAAATCAATGTTACAGCTCTGCAACCTGGCACCAACTACTACTTTCAGGTGCGCGACGACGCTTCGGGTGCAAGAAGCAATATATACGAGTTCCAAACCACTGGTACTGGCAGCACAACTTACACCGTCACTACTGGTTCACACAACGTATCATTCGAGATTGTAACCTTGTTCGGTACGGTTACGCCCTACAGCAGCGGAACTATCGACAAGGTCGGTTTCATCTACGCCACAGATCCTTCTATGCTGGAAATGATGGTACAGCAAATTACCATTGAAAACACAATGCCTGGCAATTTTATTGAGGGCTATGTGTACAATGAATATGACGGAGAGTTCAAGGCTCAACTTGACAACTTGATGCCCGATGCCGACTACTACTACCAGGCTTGCGTGCGCTCTCAGGAAAACGGCGAACATTGGATTGTTGCCAACTCATACGAAACTTTACACACCGAAGGCGGCACCAGCACTGGCGGCAATGTTAGTTGGGTGACAATAGGTAGTGATGATTCTTTCATCGGAGAATTGCCAGTCAATGGTGAATACAATTATTCTCTGTCGCAGCAAATTTATACCAATGCGGAAATTGACAGGACGGGAACAATCACAAAAATTGCATTATACAACGGCAATCCGCAAATGACTCGTACAATCAATCTGTATATGGTTAGTACTTACAAGCAAAATTTTTCCGACCTAGACGATTGGGAATCTGTAAGTTCAAGCAATCTTGTGTTTTCGGGTGAAGTTACTTTTTTAGTTAGCCAGTGGACAGAAATCGAGCTTAATACTCCTTTTGAATATGATGGTACGGGCAACATTATCGTAGTAGTTGACGATAATACTGGAAATTACGAAAGTGCTATGAATTTTAGTGCATTTAATTTGGGTTTATGGATTCATCATCCCAAACTTCTGGCGACAGTGTCAATTGGATAACCATAGGCGCAGGCAACTCCACAAACCAGAATCTGCCAGTCAACTCCTACTACGACTACTCTTTCTCGCAGCAGATTTATTCATACGCCGAAATAGGACGGGCAGGAACCATCGAAAGTGTTGCATTCTACAACACCAGTTATGAAACAACCCGTACAATCGACTTGTATATGTATAATACCGACAGGCAAACTTTTACCAGCACAATCGACTGGGAATTTGTCGATCCAGGAGACCTTGTATTTTCGGGTGAAGTTACATTTTTATCTGACGAGTGGACAGAAATCGAACTTAATACTCCTTTTGAATATGATGGTACGGGCAACATTATCGTAGTAGTTGACGATAATACTGGAAATTACGAAAGTGCTATGAATTTTAGTGCATTT
>CACWOG010000115.1 GCA_902762455.1 uncultured Bacteroidia bacterium
GTCGGTAAAATTAATGCAATCGCCAATAGTAATGTTGTACGACGAAGCAACAAAAGCAGCAGCGAGTTCGCCATTAGGATCGGGAGGATTAATCTCACCGTTCTCATTGACAGTTATGTAGGCATTCTTTGTTTCTGTGTCTTCGCTAGTTCCGTCCGATATTGTAAGCGAAACATTATAAGTTCCTGCTGTCGAATACACGACACTTGGATTCTGTGAAGTTGAAGTAGATGGGTTACCGCCTTGGAAAGTCCACGACCACGAAGTTGGGTTGCCAGTAGAAGCATCACGGAAAGCAACAGTACCACCAACGTTTACAGTAGTTGGATTACCGGTAAAATCAGCAGTCAGATTACCTGGTGTTGGAGGTTCCGGGTCTGTTCCCGAACCAGGATAACGTCCAGGACATGTTTCTGCGCCAGTATTGTTCGGGTCGAGCCAAGGTTTCAAACGGTTAGCATTTGATGTACCGCCATTTTCCCAGTGCAAGTCGAAACGACCATACATATCACTACGGTTCTGACCTGTAGCACTACAATTAGAAGAACCACCAGTCAAAGTTCCAACGATTAACTTGTTTGCGCCATTGAAAAGGGGAGAACCTGACGAACCACCTTCGGTTACGCCTGTAATATCACTGTTATTGTTCTGCCATTTAGCCCACCAGTGACCATTTGCAGTATTTGAATTGCTATATGTCTGAGCAACCAATTGTTCAGTATAGAATGATATTTTCTTAATATCGCCTGATGGATGATGAATTCCAGCACCAGACTGAGCGCCAGTAGTGCTTCTGTCCCATCCATTGTAGTATGCACCTATAGTCTGAAGATTATCTTCTGTTGTGTTCAACTGCAAAAGCAAAAAATCAGTTCCAGAAGCCTGATTTCCTGAAGGACGTGCTTTTATCTGACATCCGGTAACTGTCTGATATTGAGGTTCAGATGTTGGATTTGTACAGCCAGAAGCTTCAAAATTAAAGTAAAACTCCCATTGTCCTACACTATTTGCAGCATCAACACCACCGCAATGGTCAGCAGTAAGAAAATACGGAGTTCCGTCGTTTGCAGTATTATTAACAAGAGATCCCGTGCAGAAACCGCCGGACCAACCCATAATAATGAATATTTCTGCCACACCTTTTTTCTGATCCTGCCAGCTACTTCCAACTGCACAATTGACATTTACCTCACAATTTTCCGAGTCTCCGAACCCTGTTTCACGCTTCTGTGCATAATAGCCTACGAAAGCGTCAACGCCACGATAGAAATAGGCGATTTGGTTAATATTAAAAACAGGAGTTCCTACAACTGATGCAGGCTGTACATATTCCATATACAAAGCATCACCCTGAATCATCTTGGGAGAATAGTAAGTCCCGAACTTTGGATTATTGCTTGCATCAACATTAACGACCTGCTGTCTGTTTTCGTTGTAAAGGAAAAGTTCTGCGCCATTTGGAATATAAAAATCCTCGCACATCACCTTCAAAGCCTTCGCTCCTTCGCACGCTATACGCACACGCCAAATTTTTGTTCCATCGGCAAGCACATCGGTTGTACCGCAATTATCCATATTCATATTGACATCGAGGATTCGTGCGACCTTGTACATTTCGCCATTCTTCTCGTCCGAAGCGTCCTCGTTCATAATCTGAACCATATCAGGTGCTGCCACTACCACATTATCAATCTCTGACAAAAGTTCCGAATTCTTAAAGCTAAATGGTTGATTCTGAGAATAAACCGCATTAGCCAGCAGCAATGCTGCAAAAGTTAAAACGAATATTAATACCTTCTTCATTTTAATAATTTTTATGTTAGTAAAAACGGTGCAATTTAAGAAAAAGTTTTCAAACTAAATCATTCTTGCCAATTTTTTCAACGTTTTTTTTCGAAAAAGGTTGCCTGTAATTGTTGGAAAAATATTCCGCATCAATATAATTTTCAAGCCATTTCGTCCAAACTATCATTTTAACGCATTTTTTTAGCGAAAAAATTTGTCATTACAATTTTTTACTGTACTTTTGCAGTCCCAAATATTGGGAGGACTGACCAATTAGCTCAGCAGGTAGAGCACCTGCCTTTTAAGCAGGGGGTCTGGGGTTCAAGTCCCCAATTGGTCACAAAAAGCACGATGAAAGTCGTGCTTTTTCTATTTAAAACAGTACAAAAAAAAGAAGGAAAGCCATAAAAACCTTCCTTCTTTACTATTCGATTACAATTACTATTTTTCAAGTTTTTTCTTCATTCCATCAAGCAAGGACTGTATTTCGTTTATGTCCTTCTCCATTTTTGAAATTTCCTTCGAGAATTCATCCATCTGCTGTATTTCCTTCAAGGCATTCAACTGAGTCCTAAGCATCGTAAGTGCCTCCTCGAAAGACTTTACCGGACGAAAAATATATTTTTCCAAAGCCTGCTCAAGCGCCTCGCCACGCAGATTCTTGCCGACAATCACACCATTGCCATCAATCAGGAAATTGCACGGGATGCTATTAACCTGATACATTCGTCCTGCCACAGAATTCCAGTACTGCAAATCGCTGACATTTGTCCACGTAAGTTTATCTGTTTCAATAGCCTTAACCCAGTTCTCAGCCGACTTGTCCAACGACACGCCATACACGGTAAAACCATCGCCAGACTGGAAATACTTATCCTTATAAGCATTGTATGCCTTTACTACATTAGGGTTCTCCTTGCGGCAAGGTCCGCACCACGATGCCCAGAAATCTATCAGGACCATTTTTCCGCGCAACGATGACAACTTGACAGTATCTCCGTTAGGCGTAGGCAAACTAATCTCGGGGGCAATGTCGCCAACATTAATGCCAACTTTTTGCGCACTTGCAACAAATGAAATCATTATGGCAAAAGCCAAAAACACCAATTTTTTCATAATATCAATAATTTATTCGTTCTATTTTTGCGCCCAACTTGTTCAGGCGTACATCAATATTTTCGTAACCACGGTCAATCTGCTCAATGTTCCTGATTATGCTTGAACCCTGCGCCGACATTGCAGCAATCAACAAAGCCATACCTGCACGAATATCGGGCGAGTTCATCGTAGTACCGCGAAGCCTTATCTGATTGTCAAGGCCAATGACAGTAGCCCTGTGCGGGTCGCAAAGTATAATCTGTGCGCCCATATCAATCAGCTTATCAACGAAAAACAGACGGCTCTCGAACATCTTCTGGTGAATCAGCACGCTGCCCTTTGCCTGTGTTGCCACAACAAGGAAAACACTCAGCAAGTCGGGCGTAAGTCCCGGCCATATTGCATCCGAAATGTTCATTATGGAACCATCAATGAAACTTTCTATCTGATAATGGTCGTGATGCGGAATGTAGATGTCGTCGTTGATATGTTCGAGCTTGATACCCAACCTGCGGAACGAATCGGGGATTATTCCCAGCATATCGTAGCGCACATTCTTGATTGTCAGTTCAGAACCCGTCATAGCCGCCATACCAATGAAACTTCCGATTTCAATCATATCGGGCAAAATGGTATGTTCTGCGCCGTGGAATTCGTCAACACCCTCGATATGAAGCAAATTGGAACCGATTCCCGTTATCTTTGCCCCCATCCTGTTCAACAGTTTGCACAACTGCTGGATATATGGTTCGCAGGCGGCATTGTAAATTGTAGTCTCTCCTTTTGCCTTCACTGCCGCCATAATGATGTTGGCAGTACCAGTCACCGAAGCCTCCTCAAGATGAATGTAAGTGCCTTCGAGTTTTTCGGCTTCAAGAGAATAGAAGTTTTCTTCGAAACTATAATTGAACTTTGCACCAAGTTTCTGGAAACCAATAAAGTGCGTATCCAAACGACGACGACCAATCTTATCGCCACCCGGCTTAGGCATAAAAACCTTTCCGAAACGCGCCAGCAGTGGACCGAGAATCATTATCGAACCACGCAGAGCGGCACCATCGGCACGGAAGGCATCGGATTCAAGGTATTCAAGGTCAACATCGTCGGCCTTGAACGTATAAACGCCACTGCCATGACGGGTAACCTTCACGCCCATAGCTATAAGCAAGTCTATCAGCTTGTTAACATCCAAAATGTTAGGCACATTGCTGATTTTTACACTTTCGCTCGTGAGCAAAGTTGCACAAATCACCTGTAAGGCTTCATTCTTGGCACCCTGCGGTACAATCTCACCACTTAACTGATGACCTCCTTCTATCTTGAAAGTTCCCATTACTGCTGAACGTTTTTGTGTTTCTTTTTCTTTCTCTGCGGATTGCCCATAGGCTGTGGCTGTGCAGCCTTTTTCTTCTTCTTGCCAGTTACCGGAGCAGCTTGAGCCTGCAAGAGAACATCCTTGTAGTCACCAAGCTTTATATTTTCAGGAACCTGTATTCTGCCCTCGCTCATAAATACTATCTCGCGGAATATTACATCATCTGGAATCAATTCCTTCTTCCACTGTATATACGAACGCTTCATATAGTTTGCGACTTCCAGAAAGAACTCACGCTGTCTGTCGGGGTCGGTTTCTTCTTCCAACTTCTTAAGCATACCTTCGGTAATCTTGCCGTAATGCCTAAACACAATCTTATTGTCGGAATAGGAAAGTTTTTCTGGTTTTTGCGACTTAACTTCCTCTGTTATCACAGGATAAGGCCAATCGACATCCAATTTAAATCCCGACAATTCGGCAAGTTGGTCCCAAAGTTTCTTCCTATAGTCGGCCTCTTCCCTAATGGCTGGATTCATATTCTCCATAATCTTAACGAGAGTACGAGCCGCCCTGTTGCGTTCGTCCCTATCTGCAATTTGGCAGCAATGTTCAACCATCTGCTGTGTAATCCTCCCATATTCAGGGATTCTCAAGTGAGGCCTTTGTGTATTGTAGTCCATGTTTTATTTTTTTGCAAAGTTAGTCCAAGATTTGCAATTTAGCAAACTTTAATAATAATGTTTTAGTATCACCGCTGTCGAATTCAACCACTAGCTTGGTATTCTCGCCATCGCCGATTCTGCTCATTATCCGCCCCTCGCCAAACATCTTGTGCTTTATCCTCACGCCTTCGACAAGTTGACTTGAATCGGCAATTTCCTCCGCAGGACGCGACGACATCTTTTTCAACGGCACGAGATTCCTCGGCGACTGCTGTTCCACAGGCTTAAAGCTGACACTTCGTGGCGAAGATTCGGCCGAGAAAGACGGCTTGCGCTGGAACTTGGTATAACCTTCAAATTCATCGTCGAACGTAGCCAAGAACGGACTAACCGAAAGTCCGTGCCAGTCAACATAAGACGTGTCGATGTCCTTGAGGAAACGGCTTGGCGCCATTGGCGTAAGTTTTCCGAAACGGAAACGGTTTTCGGCGTAATACAGCATTATCCTCTTCTTCGCCCTTGTGACCGCCACATAAAACAGGCGGCGTTCCTCCTCCAAGTCGCGCGGGTCCATAACCGTAAGCGCACCAGGGAACAGGTTCTCCTCCACTCCAGTTACGAAAACATTGTCGAACTCAAGTCCCTTAGAGGAATGTATTGTCATCAGCGACACGCGGTTAAGGTCGCCATCGTCAGGCTCCTCAAGGTCGGTAAGCACCGATACGTTTTCAAGGTAGTTCAGGATTCCAAACGGGTCGCCAGTCTCGCGTCGAGTATCGCAGAACATCTTCACGCCGTTGAGAAGTTCCTGCACGTTTTCGCGACGTCCCTCTCCCTCAGGTGTCTTGTCGGACTGCAAATCGCTGATAATCCCTGACTCCTTAAGCATCTCATCGACAAACGAATAGGCATCGTATGAATCAATCTTTTCGGCAAAGCCGTTTATCATCACGGCGAACTCCTTCAGACGCAAACGGGTAGGCGCATTCACATCAAGAGGATATTTTTCTGGCGTAAAAATTATGTCCCACACCGAAACCTGCAAACTTTCTGCCGCTGCGACCACCTTGTCTATGGTCGTCTGCCCTATTTTTCGCGACGGATAGTTCACAATTCGCTTGAACGACTGCACATCGTTATGATTCACAGTATATCTGACGTATGCGAGCGCATCCTTTATTTCCTTGCGCTGGTAGAACGACATTCCACCGAAAACCTTGTATGGAATGCCAAGATTTCGCATCGACTCCTCCAATATTCTCGACTGTGCATTGGTCCTGTAAAGCACTGCGCAATCGGAATATTTAGCCCCAGCATCGTGCAGTTCAATAATCTTCTTGGCAACCATCACGCCTTCCATATTGTCAGATACCGCCTTGTTAATCTGAACCTTGTCACCCACTTCGTTCTCGGAGAACACATTCTTCTTTATCTGGTCTTTATTCTTCTTTATCAACGAATTGGCTGCATCGACAATATTCTGTGTGCTACGGTAGTTCTGTTCGAGCTTAAACAACTTGTAGTCGGGGTAATCGTTCTTGAAATTCAATATGTTCTGGATTTCGGCGCCACGGAACGAATAAATGCTCTGCGCATCGTCCCCCACGACAAAAAGCCTACGGTTCTTTTCCGACAACCTCTTGACAATCAAGTACTGAGCAAAGTTAGTATCCTGATACTCGTCAACCAAATAATAGTCGAACCGTTCCTGATACTTTGCCAAAGTCGATGGGTCTATCTTGAAAAGAATATTTGTGTACAACAACAAGTCGTCGAAATCCATCACATTGGAACGGCGGCACCTTCGGTTGCGTATGCTGAATTAGCAAGGTACGAGTCGGGAAGTATAAGCCTGTTCTTGCAAGCCGAAATGCGGTTTGCAATATTCTTGTACTTGTAGTTGTCCTCGTCGAGCTTCATCTCCTTGATTATGTCCTTCACAAGATTTTGCGAGTCGGTAGCGTCATTTATGGTATAACTGCTTGTAAAGCCAATCTTTTCGGCTTCAATCCTAAGTATTTTGCCGAATATGGAGTGAAAAGTCCCCATCCACAGAGCCTGCGAAGCATTGTAGCCGAGCAAGGCATCTATACGTTCCTTCATTTCGGCAGCAGCCTTGTTGGTAAACGTAAGCGCCATTATCCTATGCGGGTCCATGCCTTTAGAAATAAGGTAGGCAATCTTATGCGTAAGCACCCTAGTCTTTCCCGAGCCCGCGCCAGCAATCACAAGGCTCGGTCCATCGCAATATGTAACCGCTTCTTTCTGAGGCTTGTTCAATCCATCTACAAATGTGTTTCCTGTTTCCATCGTCAATTTTTCTCGATGACAAAAATACTAATGAAACGCCATAGCAATGGCATCCTAAAGCATAAACTTATCAACAAATTTAATTTCCAGATTTCCTTTGTTCGCGCCTGTACTCGCGGTTGATATTAGGGTTGTACTTACGTCCGAACTGGTATGCAAGGTACATCGACCACATGAAGTGATGCGGCTGGTCGTGCATTATTGTGACAGGCAAATAGTAAAAATCGACAATAGCGCCAACTTCTATCGCGCTTACCAGCATCGAATTCTGGGCAAAGTCGAACGAAAAGTCAAGCTTTATGTAATTGCCAGGACGAACCTTTATCTCATTCAGTCCTTTAGAAAATGAGGACTTTGTTATAATATCATACACTTTCCCCGAATAATAGTCATCAAACTTATGAGAACTATAATAATAGTTGGCAGTATCATTTACGACGACTACACTATCAACCATTTCGTAATATATTGGCTTTTCGAAAGCGAACGAGAAACCGACATTTGCCTGAAGATGAATCGACACACTGTTCTTGTCGCGCTTGTCGAAAATCATCCAGTTGTACCCATATCCAAGCCTAAGATTATGCACCGAGTTCTCCTTTCCCAGAATGAATCTCTTAATATTGGAGAAACGCGGGGAGAAATAGGTATTTATCATCTTCACTTCCTTCAGGCTCTTTACATAATCGTACTCGACCTCATAGTTACGGCGCAACTTATAGTTTACCCTCTGTGCGAAGGTGTACATGAATCCGAAGCCATTGGTATTAATCTTTGCGCCGAACTGGTTTACATTATACTTGGAAGCCTCCCTATCGTCGGCGAACTCCCCCTGGGAGAAAATTGAGGGACATAGCCCTACAACAAAAAAAAACAGCACTATGATTTTCCTAACCACAGTCATAATACCGCATAAAAACAAAGATTTGCCTTGAAACAAATTAAGCGACCTCTACATTTTCGGTTTCAACCTGAGAAGCATCGCTATATGCTGGACAATTCTGAACCGAATTGCAAGAAGCTAACAAGCCTAAAGCAAACAAAGTCGTCAACAATATGACTATAAACTTTTTCATAACCTGAATATTTTATGACACAAAATTATAAATGAATTTTCGGTTATACAAATAAAAAATTGATTTTTATTAACAACACTTATCAAGCAAAAAAAGAAAGGAGTTCTCCCGAACTCCCTTCCTATGTTATGAAATAAGTATTATTCTACTACGAGCTTTCTTGTAGCAACCTTTTCGCCAGCGATGATTCTCAAGAAGTAAGTACCTGCAGGCAACGACTTGTCGAAGCTTACGGTCTTTTCTCCGTTAACCAACCTTTCGTCCATCATAGCACCGCTTACGCTGAATATCTGGAATGTCACATCACCATCGAAATCGTCAGAACTTACAGTGAACTGACCATTGTTTGGATTCGGGTAGATGCTCAAGTTTGCAAACATATTTTCTTCAACAGAGTTGGGGAAGAAAGAAATCTTTATATGGTGGTCTGAATTAACATTTGTAAATACGATTTCCGATGAAGCATAATCAATCACAATATTTCCATCAATTTCAAGCTGAGAAATATGGAAACCATCATTCGGTCTAATATTCAAAGTTACATCAGAACCAACAACAACTGTTGTATCGCTTGGAGTTACTGTACCACCTGCGGTTTCTATTTCCACATGAATGTTGTAATAAGGTCTAACATCTCTGAACTTAGCCACAACTTTCTGATTGTTCCTGATATTTGTCAAAGTATAGTGGTTATCAACGACAGATTCGGTACCATCAAGGGTTGGATATGTCATTATACCATTAACAAATAAACTGTCAAGTTCGTAGTTTTCATCTGGAGTGAAAGTAAGTTCAAGATCCTGACCAGCGGTTACAACCGTTGTGCCTTCTGGAGATATTGTACCGTGTCCTGCTGGAACACTTGTTGTTACAGTACAAACATTTGCGCCCTCAACATCCATAATAAATTCATATTCCTTATATACAGTCTTACCGGCACAAGTATTTGCGTATCTATCATAGTGTGTCATACCATCACAATTCTCTGCCACAAAAGTAGAACCCAATGTTTCACCAGGATTAGAACAAGTATTAAGAGTAATTTTGAACTTATACAATCCTGACTTAGTGAAAAGCATATCGAAATCTACAGGTCTATTTCTATCAACGCAATCATTGTCAAACATACCAAGTGTAAATGCGCTTATCGAATATGTAGAACCATGGTAATCAACATCGGACGAGAATGTTCCTGAACCTCTTGTAATAGGGATATTAAGGACATTTGCTCCTTCTCCTCTTACATCGTATGAGAAAATTCCATATCTTGACAAGTCAGAAAGATTCATATATGACTGACCATCATTAGAACTATACGACATCTTGTACTCTACAGAGCAAAGGTTGTCAATGCTTCCATTAGAATGAACCTTAATAGCAAACTCTACAGAGTCACCAACCTGATAGTTTTCTGCGAGATTTACAAATTCGAAATAAGGACCAACTTCTGCTGTATAAACACCTTCAATGGTATGGTCAGCCAATACCGTCAATGTATAGTTGTTTCCGCTTATTCCCTCAGTAGTTGTTTCTCCATCAAGCAGAACAGAAGATAGTCTGTAACCAGAATTCGGAACAAATGCTACTGTGTACGAAGAACCGCAATCTACTTCTGCACTTTCAACGGCAACACTTCCGTGTTCACCAGCTGATATTGTCAAATTGTACTTAACTTCTGCATACTCAATACTTATTGTAGTATCACTAACTACATTTGCCAATGTATAATAACCTTCTCCGTCAGCAACAAGTTCTTCTTCGTTTACAACTACGCTAGCAATCTGATGACATTCTGCTAGTCTCAATGCGAATACGAAATCGCTGCCAGTTTCTACCGAATCTACAACTTCTGCAGTGTGAACATAAGATGAATCTACTGTTACAGGAACAACAATCATATCGCCTTCTGCCAAACCTTCGAATGTAATTCCGTACTTAGTAGTTTCGGGAGTAACACTATTCTCTTCAAATGTTACGCTTACTGTCATATCGCTAGTAATATTGAGCAACGGCAAATCTAATCCGAGCAAATCATCCTCTTCAAGTTCATACGGATTTTCATTAACGACAAGTTCGTCAATCTTGTATCCATTTTCAGGTGTAATTTCCAAAGACAAGTCATCGCCATGGTTTACTGTAATTACTCCATCTTCAATTGTAACTGGGTTATCATCTCCATCAGTTGCTACGATTGTTCCGTGTTCTCCAACAGTAAGAGTAACGGTATGAGTGTTAGGAGTTGTATTTTCCTCAAAGGTAATGTGCATAGTGTGGTTAGCAGTAACAGCCTCGAATGTGTAAACATCGTCTTCAATTGCATCTTTTACATCTTCTTCCTCATCTTCAACACCTTCATCAATTATTGCACTTGCTACTCTGTAACCAGATTCTGGTGTGATTGTGAAAGCAGGTTCTGCGTTTTCATTTACAGTAACCGATGTTGTAACTGCTTCATCATTATATGTAACTGTTCCGTGTTCACCAATAGTAAATGTAATGGTGTAGGTTACTGCAGGTATTTCATCGAAAGTAACTGCAAGTGTATGGTTTTCTGTTACTGCGGCAAATGTGTAAACATTTTCTACAAGCTCGGTGGTTACATTCGTTCCGCCATCAACGATTACGCTTGCTACTCTGTAACCAGTTTCAGGTGTAATTGTGAAAGCAGGTTCTGCGTTTTCGTTTACAGTAACAGATGTTGTAACTTCTTCATCATTGTAAGAAACAGTTCCGTGTTCACCCACAGTAAGAGTAATTGTGTAGGTGGTTGCAGGTATTTCCTCAAATGTAACTGCAAGTGTATGGTTGCAAGTGTATGGTTTTCTGTTACTGCGGCAAATGTGTAAACATTTGCTACAAGCTCGGTGGTTACATTCGTTCCGCCATCAACGATTACACTTGCCACTCTGTAACCAGTTTCAGGAGTGAATGTGAACGCTGGTGTTGAGTTTTCGTTTACGGTAACTGATGTTGCAACTACTTCATCATTGTAAGAAACAGTTCCGTGTTCACCCACAGTAAGAGTAATTGTGTAGGTGGTTGCAGGTATTTCCTCAAATGTAACTGCAAGTGTATGGT
>CACWOG010000116.1 GCA_902762455.1 uncultured Bacteroidia bacterium
TAAAGCAGAAACTTTACGAACGCGGAGCAATCTTCGCACAGATGTCGGGTTCTGGTTCAACAATGTACGGCATTTTCGACAAAAAGCCACAAGTGGATTTCGCCGGTTGTAAAACAGAATTTATTGAATTGCAATGAGAAAAATTCTAACCACTATTGTCGCAATTTTTACCACATTTTTGTCGCTTTTTTCGCAACAGAATTACGACACCACTGGCAATGCCGAATACTACCGCAAATTTGCATTCCGTTCATTTTCAAACGAAAACCTAACACTTCCCTATCGTGAAGCCCGACTTTGCCAAGACGAAAACAGAATGTCAGCATTAGTGATTTTCCTGCACAGCAGTTCGCACCGTGGCGACGACAACAAGTCGCAAATGCGAGGTACGGCACTAAAGAATATTGTCAACTATTTGGAAAACAACAAGATAAAATCTATTGTCATCGCACCGCAATGCGACAAGAACCACTTTTGGAACGACAGCGACTCCAAGGCAAGTTCGGCAGCAAAGCAACTGATTGACAAGTTAATTGCCGACAATCCCGACATCGACAGCAAGCGTGTTTATATTTTCGGATACTCGAGTGGTGGCGCAGGCGTATGGCGCATGGTTTCCGACTATCCCGGCACCTTTGCAGCCGCAATGACGGCAGCTTCGTATCCATACAAAGTGTATCCGAAGCACATTGCGCAGACACCACTTTGTATCGTAGTCGGCACAAAGGACGACAAGGCAAAAGTTTCGTCGGTAAAACCGACAATCAAGGAGATTCAGAAATACGGAGGCACAGTAAACCTAATCGTCGAAAAAGGAAGCGACCACCTTGCCACCTGTAGCAACGCCTTCAGCGACAACAACTTGAGATGGGTATTTGAGAAAAGAAAATAGTATAAACATAAAATAAATAAGGTATGATTTTAGCAAGCATTGACACAATTCCGGGAAAAAACTTTGAAGTTTTGGGAATAGTTAAAGGAACAGTAGTACAGTCGAAGCACATTGGACGCGACTTTTTAGCTGGTTTGAAGACCATAGTCGGCGGTGAAATACAAGGTTACACAGATATGCTCAACGAAGCACGCAGTATTGCAACCGAACGCATGACAAAAGAAGCCACAGCACTTGGTGCTGACGCAGTTATCGGTATGCGTTATGGTTCATCAGCAGTAATGGACGGAGCAGCCGAAATAGTTGCTTACGGCACAGCGGTGAAGTTTGTGTAGGCTAGCAATGGCTTCGCCGTTTAAAAGTTTCTAGGTTTGAATGCCTACGGCGTTTGGCTTACGCCGAGCTAAAGGTTAACTTCGTTGAGGGCTTCGCCGTTTCTAGGTTTGGGCTTGCAGGCTCGAAGGCTAACGGTCTTGCAGTCTTACAGACAGACTGGTTTTCCGTTAGACTTTTAGCCTTCTCTTCCTTTAGCCCATTAGGCTAACGCCGTTTCTATGCATCTAGCTCCCTGAGCCTGTCGAAGGGGCGGTCTATGTGACTGATGCCGGTTGAGAGTTTAACTTCGTTGAGGGCTTCGCCGTTTCTAGGTTTAGGCTTGCAGTCTGACAGTCTTGCAGTCTTACAGACCGACTGGTCTTCTGTTAGACTTTAAGTTTTTTCTTCTATTGGTCCTTTAGCCCAAATCCCATTTCTATGGATTGTGGCGTTTCTAAGTTTGATATCATTTTAAATTCTTGAATCATTGAATCGTTAATCCGATACGCATATTTCCATATAAAAAAGGATGACAGCCCGTTGGACTGTCATCCCAAATATAAAATTATGAAAAATAGACTATCCGAGGAAGCTCAACAGCAGACCGGCTGCGATTGCCGAGCATACTTTCTACAAAAACATTACATAATATATAGGCATATAAGTGATTCCATTTTCATGTTCAACAGTGGCATTATTGCAAAATACTATGGCATTTTTTACTGAATAATCCTTGTTCTTAATAAAACTATCCAGCGCACTATGCACATAATAATCTTTTCCCGACTTGATTTCGAGTGGCAACACCGAAAGACTGTCGTAGTCATCAATAAGGAAATCAACTTCTCCTTTCTGTTTGTTGTCGTAATAAAACAAATTAAAGCCGTGCGCTTTCAGTTCCTGCGCCACAACCGATTCATATACAGTCCCAAGATTTATGCTACGTTCATCATTTAGTATTGCATTGATATTGTTTTTGTATAGAATTCCCGTAAGAATGCCTACATCATTGAGATACAATTTCAACAGGTTCTTGCTCATTGTCTCAACAAGCGGAAATACGGGTGTGGAGATGGCCTTTACATCAAGTGCAATTCCTGATGCAATTAGATAATCAAACTCATCTTGATAATCCTTGAAACGCTTACTTTCCATACCTTCTATATCGCGCACGACAATTCGCTTTTTCTTGTTTTCGAGTACAGAAGGAATCATGTCGTAGATACGGCGAATCTTCAACCTGTTTTCCAAATCATATCTTGATGCATCCACTCCATAATAATTATGAATCTGCTTCTGAATCTTGCGCACTGTGGCAATATTGGTATTGTCAACAAACGACTGCACTGCTTCTGGCAATCCTCCAACCAGCAAATATTTTTGAAACAATTCTAGCATTCGTTTGTGGAAATTGGGCTGTAAACTTTTTCTTGCAAGAAACATTTCTCGGCAATGCGCAATGAAATCCTTTCCTACACCATTCGCCCACAGAAATTCCTCGAAATCCAAGGGATACAAATGCTTTACATCAATGCTCCCCATCGGGATAGACAATGTATTGAAAAGCGTGATGCCCAATTCTGAACCACTTGCGATATATGTAAATCGATTGTCCTGATTAAGAAATTTTAGCAGGGTTAGCAGGTGTGGATATGCCTGAATTTCATCAAGAAAAATCAAGGTTTCATCTTTCTTTCCCAGCTTACTACCATACAAAGAACTCAATTGCAGATAAAAATCCGAGACGGAACGAACATCTTCAAAATAGTGGTCGTTCAAACGGTCGTCAAGCAAGTTTATTTCAATGAAATTCTTGAACATAGACTTTCCTATTTTACGAATTATGAATGTCTTGCCAGTTTGCCTTGCTCCGTCAACAATAAGAATCTTCTGCTCGTTTGATACAAAAAAATTCTTTATGTAAATCTCTATTTTTCGTTCTAACATTGCACAATTATTTTATTCGCAGCAAAGATACATATTCTCAACGAATTAACAAAACAAAAACTGCGTTTTCCTATAAAATCACCATTCTAAAAACTGCGTTTTCCTATATTTTCAAGGCATAAAAAACTGCGTTTTCCCATAAAAATCGCTCTCAAAAAACTGCATTTTCCTATTGTTGAGTATAACCTCGGAGAGGTTACATATATATAGAAAACAACGTTTTCGTTTTGGAGCGTTGGCGCATATTTTTGCAGCGACTCGTGCTGAGCCAAGTCGAAGCAAGCAATGCAAAAATTGTGACAACGCGTAATTTTAGGTTGCTATATACGTGTTGACAGGAACGTGTCGTGTGAGTTCGCTTATGCGGAATCTCCTTTAATACAGTTCAATAGCAGATTACGGACAGCAGTATTCACAACGCTCCCCATTCTGTATCGCGTGTTACAACGAACTTCCGAACCTTTAGCTCGCGCAGTGAAACAAGCAAATGACAAGTTAAATGATTGATTAGTAGCGTTATTGCAATTATATAGGATACCAACAATTAACTTGATACGCCTTTCATATCCTCGCATATTGCTATGCTGCAATTTGTATTATTGTTCGTCACTGTCTCTTAAGCACAAGATTTTCAAATCCGTATTCGTTTCCATTTTGAAAAGTTCCAGATAGTTTAAGAGAGCCTTTAAATTTCTCAAAATCTGAAACTTCGTAAGTCCATTCTCCGCCTCCCCAAGAATCATTGAGAATTACTGTGTCTTCAACAAATCCGTTTGATGTATATTTTGCATAACATGTGTCAATGTCAGTGTGGTTTATCGTAAACACTATCTTGGTATTATCATGGCGATTTTCCTTTTTGTATATCTGCCAGTCTCCCTTATATCTTTTCTTGAGAGTTGTTATTAATATCGTATCTGTATTCTCAATAGTATCTATATGCTTGCATATAAGTGTTTTATAAATAGTATTTTCGTCATAGAAATTCAAATTACAATCCTTGGTGTATAAACTTCTTCCGTCTCCATTTTCACTGCTATCAGCATTGATAGTCCATGTTTTGTCACTTAATATCTGATTGGTGTTGATGTCAGTTATTAATTCGTGATAATCTAGGTCATTTATCGATGTTGTAATCTTCAAATGTCCATCCTTTACTATTTCTGAGTTAGATTCCATTATTGCCCATACTCCAAAATAGGTTAGTTTATCATGTTCTGTACGGCGACAATTAGGAAATATTACCAATGCGATTATTAATGATACGACTATTGTTGAAATGCGCTTTTTCATAATATTTTAATCTATTAAGTTTTGGCAAAAGTAACAAATTATTTTTATCCTCAAAAATTAATATTTTTCTCCGTTTAAATCTCGGTGCAAATACAGGATGACTGGATGTTTAGCGTTGACTAGTCCCAAGTACTATTAGCACTATAACCTCCGATATGGTATTTTAACCCCTCTACTGCATTTTCAAATTCTTCTTTTTTTTCAAACTCATAAATACTTCTCAATTCTGCCATAGTTATTGCGCAGTTATATCCCATTGCGCCCATCGGTTTGAAGTTATTAAATTTGGAACAAAGTTATGAATAGGAAATAAAGTGTGTTTGTTATATTGTATTGGATATTTTGACAGATTATTTCAATTTATTTGACAGATTGTCAAATATCTTTTTACAAGCTCTTTTCTTCCATATAATCGGAATAACATTTAAAGAAGTCATAATCGAGTACTTCACAAACTTTTAGCAGTTGGTCTGTGTATATGAAACTGCGGCTGAGTAGATAGTACATATTTTGCCGAGTGCATCCTATCTGTTTTGATAGCCATCGTGTACTCCGTCCCTGTCGTGCAAGTTCCGCCTTAATAAGATTTCCGATATGTGGTGCTTCGTGTTTATCCATTACCTTTGTTTTTGCAACATAAAAAGCGTGGAATTAAATTCTTGCCTAAACTCCGGGTTACCACGCCCACCAACTCAAACAAGTATTCCACGCCATGCCATACACGACATTTTGGAAACCTATTCTCGAGTTGGTGAGTCTTAGTTGACTCTTGTGGTAAATTGGAGTTCAAGAATTGCTTCTGTCCGCTATTTATATGTTAATATGTTCTTTTTGTTTCTTACATTTCCGTTATTTATGTTTGAATGACAAAAGTAAGGAAAATTTTTATTTAGTGACTATAAATTCAACGATTTATGCGATTGTGCAGATTCAACAAGCAAATTCAATATTCGCCAATAACAACAAAAAAGGACGACAATTTCTGCCGCCCCTATGTAAAAATGTTAAAAATAGAATCCTTATCCCAGGAAGCTCAACAGCAGACCTGCTGCGATTGCCGAGCCTAATACGCCAGCAACATTCGGTCCCATTGCGTGCATGAGGAGGAAGTTGCTTGGGTTTTCCTTCTGACCTACGGTCTGCGAAACGCGGGCTGCCATTGGCACTGCCGAAACGCCTGCCGAACCGATAAGCGGATTGATCTTTTCCTTGAGGAAGAGGTTCATGAACTTCGCCATTAAAACGCCACCTGCAGTACTGAAGCTAAATGCTACAACACCAATGATAACGATTTCAATAGTCTTGAGAGTTAGGAACGAACCTGCTACTGCAGTTGCACCAACCGAAATTCCGAGGAATACGGTTACAATGTTCATAAGTTCGTTCTGTACGGTCTTGCTAAGTCTTTCGGTTACACCGCATTCCTTAAGCAAGTTTCCGAACATCAAGCAGCCGATAAGCGATGCTGCCGACGGAACTATGAGAACTGCAATCATAGTAATTACAATCGGGAAAACGATTTTTTCCTTCTTGCTTACATCCCTGAGCTGCTTCATTGTAATCTGGCGTTCCTTCTTGGTTGTGAGAGCCTTCATGATAGGCGGCTGGATTACAGGAATCAAAGCCATATAGGAGTAAGCAGCGATTGCGATAGGACCGAGCAAATCAGGAGCAAGCTTCGAGGTGAGGAAGATTGCCGTAGGACCGTCGGCGCCACCGATGATACCTATTGAACCAGCCTCGTTTGGTGCGAAACCTATTGCTACTGCGCAGAGGAAGGTAATGAAGATACCGAACTGTGCTGCAGCACCGAGCAGAAGGCTCTTCGGGTTTGCAATCAGCGGACCGAAGTCAGTCATTGCGCCGATACCTATAAATATTAAGCATGGGTAAAGTCCCAACTTAACGCCCATATAGATGATGTCCAACATACCGCCTTCCTTCAGAATTGTGCCGTAGCTGTGGTAAGCAGGGCTATTCTCGTCGAGGAAGTTCGACCAAAGTTCGCTGTGGTACATTTCTGCGCCCGGCAAGTTCGACAACAGCATACCGAATGCTATCGGGAGGAGAAGAAGCGGTTCGTACTGCTTTGCAATTGCAAGATAAATGAGCAGACAGCTGATAAGCAACATTATGATTGCCTTCCAGTTTTCGCCCAAACCTGCGATACCGCTGGTCTTGCAGAACTTTACGATTTTTCCCCAGGCCGAATCGTCGGTTTCCTGCGGTTCTACATTCGCATTATTGCATTCGGCAGTGTTAGAATCTACATTTACTTTTACAGCGTTTTCACCGTCGCCAAGATTGCCAATCTGAATAGTAATGCCATTGAGCAATTCGGCAATCTCTTCTTCGCTCATATCATTACCTTCAATAACTTTAGTATAAGTATAGCAATTTGACTTTACGGTGTCGCCGCCAATCATTACTGTAACACCTGCCTGTCCGTCAGTCTTGCTGACCGTAGCTCCCGTAGTTGCTTCTACCTTCTGATTTTCGCCATCGGTTTTGTCCTGTGCGAAAATATTTGGAGAAGCCAGCATCGAAATCAGGAATACGAACCCGACAAGCAGACTTTTCTTTAAAATATCCATAATCATACTTTTTTAGGTTCGTTATTCGATTTCAACAAGTGCATCGCCGAGGGCAACAGTTCTTCCGACCTCAACATAAACAGCCTTTACAGTACCGTCCTTCTCTGCCATAATGTTGTTTTCCATCTTCATGGCTTCCATTACGAGCAAAGTGTCGCCACGCTTAACTGCCTGACCTGCCGATACCAAAATCTTAACTACATTGCCTGGCAACGGAGCCTTTATTGCCGATGCCGATGCTGCTGTAGCAGGTGCTGCTGGCTTCGGAGCCGATGCTGCTGCAGGCTTTGGAGTCGGCTTGGCAACCTTTGCTATCTGCGGTTCCTTTTCCTTCTCTATTTCTACTGTGTACGACTTGTCGTTTACCTTTACATTTGCAATGGTGTCGTTTACATCAACTTCGACAGCGTACTTTTTACCTTCTATTGTAAGATTGTACTTTTTCATTTCCTTAATTATTTAACCACGGGGAATAAACCTGTGATACATTCTTGATTGTTAATACATTGGATTCTTTGTCGTGTTCGCCGCCGAAATACAAGTGCAGAGCGACAGCGATTGCTGCATAGTCGGCATCGTCAACTTTTCCGCTGGCTTTGGCTTCAGCTGCAGGCTTCGGAGCTTCCACCTTTGCCTCCTGCTTCTTGCCCTTCTTGGCAATAACGCCGAAAAGCGTCATTACTATCACGAAGAAAGCCATAATGAGCAAAACTATGCAGAAACATATTCCTACCAATGCCCAAGTGTCGTTCCAGCCCCAGTTTTCTGCGTTGACTGCTAATAACATATTACTCATGACAATACGGTTTATAGAGGAATATTATTATGTTTCTTGTTTGGACGGGTATCCTTCTTGGTTGCCAAAGCTGCAAGTGCGCGGATAATTCTTCCTTTTCGGCTGCGTACTTGGCCTTTTCTTCCGGATTTTCGATTTCCTTCATGCCCTTTGCGTAGAGAACTTCGATAGCGCCCGATGCTCCCATAACAGCGATTTCTGCTGATGGCCATGCGTAGTTGAAGTCGCCCTTGAGCTGCTTCGAACTCATAACATCGTGTGCGCCACCGTACGACTTGCGCAATGTAACGGTAACCTTCGGAACAGTAGCTTGGCCGTATGCGTACATCAACTTTGCACCGTTGGTGATGATACCGCCGTATTCCTGATTGCTACCCGGCATAAATCCAGGAACATCAACCAAAGTTACCAGCGGAATGTTGAAGCAGTCGCAGAACCTGATGAAACGGGCGCCCTTGCGCGACGATTCGATGTCGAGGCAACCTGCGAGGAACGACGGCTGGTTGGCAACAATACCTACCGACTGTCCGTTGAAACGGGCAAAACCTACAACGATGTTCTTTGCATAGTCCTTGTGAACTTCCTCGAACTCGCCGTTATCTACGATGAGCTTTATGATGTCCTTAACATCGTAAGGCTTGTTGGGGTTGTCGGGAAGAATCGTGTTCAAAGCATCTTCCATTCTGTCAATCGGGTCGGTGCATTCAACGCGCGGAGTCTGCTCCTTGAAGTTCTGAGGCATATACGAGATAAGTCTCTTCAAGGTGTTGATTGCGTCTTCTTCGTCGTGAGCTACGAAGTGAGCAACACCCGACTTAGATGCGTGAACCATTGCGCCGCCGAGGTCGTTTTCGGTGATTGTTTCGCCGGTAACGGTCTTGGTTACCTTTGGTCCAGTTACGAACATATAGCTATTCGATTCCGACATAATTATATAGTCGGTGAGAGCAGGTGAATAAACTGCACCGCCAGCGCAGGGACCGAGGATAGCCGACAACTGTGGAACTACGCCCGATGCTTCGATGTTGCGCTGGAAAATTTCAGCGTAGCCCGAAAGGCTGGTAACGCCTTCCTGAATACGAGCGCCACCGCTGTCGTTCAAGCCGATGATAGGAACGCCGGCCTTCATAGCCATATCCATAACCTTGCAGATTTTCTTGGCGTTAGTTTCCGACAGAGAGCCACCCATTACGGTGAAGTCCTGTGAGAAAACATAAACCATTCTGCCACCGATAGTTCCGTAGCCGGTAACAACGCCGTCGCCGAGGAACGATTCCTTCTCGATGCCGAAGTTATGGCATCTGTGGGTTACAAACATGTCGATTTCTTCGAAGCTGCCTTCGTCGAGGAGCATGTTGATTCTTTCGCGGGCAGTGTATTTGCCCTTCTTATGCTGTGATTCGATGCGCTTTTCGCCACCGCCCAGACGGGCTTCGGCACGCATGTCAACCAATTTTTTAATTTTTTCTTCTAAAGCCATCTTGTGATTTTTTACTTGTTCTTGTCTTCGCAAAATTCAGTTAGCACGCCGAAAGTTGACTTCGGGTGGAGGAAAGCAATGCTGAGGCCTTCGGCACCCTTGCGCGGAGCCTTGTCGATAAGGCGCAAACCAGCGAGTTCGGCATCCGACAAGCATTTTTCGACACCGTTTACGCAGAATGCGATGTGGTGAATGCCTTCGCCCTTGTTCTCGATGAACTTTCCAACTGGGCTGTCGGCCTCCATCGGCTCAAGAAGCTCGATTTTTGTCTGTCCAACCTTGAAAAATGCTGTAGTTACCTTCTGGTCAACAACTTTTTCGATAGCATAACACTTGAGACCCAATACGCCTTCGTAGTATTTTTTAGCCTCTTCGATTGACTTAACGGCAATGCCAATGTGTTCTATGTGAGATATATCCATTTTAAAAATATTTTAAAAATTTTTGCGCAAATTTACAAAGGAATTTTGTGAAATGAAATAAAAAGTTGGGGGATTTTTGTGAGAAAATATGTGTTGTAAAACACAAGGAGTGGAGACATGAAAATTGGAGGAGAAAACGATTGGATTTTCTTTCACAAAAATATTCACAGCCAAAATTTTGCATTGGAAAATGATTAACTTTGTGCCTTATAAATAATATATAAATATGAAGAATTGTAGCTTTTGCGGTGCTGAAAATGAAGATGCTGCGGTATTCTGCGAAGAATGCGGAAAGTCCTTTTACAAGAAATGTGAAAAGTGCGGAGCAGAAAATAAGTTGACAGCAAAATTTTGCAACAAGTGCGGAGCGCGTTTTATCTCACCAAATACGATATGCTACGAAGCAGACGCTAAAATAGAATCTGCTTGGATTACTGAAAATTCGATCAAACATGATTTTGAAGCTGAAAATGGGTTTATTCGATTAAAAGATTCGGTTAAAAGTATTGGATATGGGGCATTTAATGGTTGCTGCGGACTGACTAGAATTATTATACCTGATTCTGTGATAGAAATTAAAGGGTGGGCATTTAAAGGATGTACAGGATTGAAGTCTATAGTTATTCCTAATTCAATAACAAGAATTGAGATGGAGGCATTTAGAGGTTGTAGCGAACTGATATCAATTGAAATACCAGAGTCTGTAACAGAAATTTGTGAAAGAGTATTTTTTAATTGTAGTGGACTGACATCGGTAACAATTCCTAATTCTGTTACAAGCATTGGAAGGGATGCCTTTACAAGTTGCAGTGGACTGACATCGGTTAAAATACCAGATTCTGTAACGGAAATTGAATATGGCGCATTTTCTGGCTGCCGAGGGCTCAAATCACTAATAATACCGGATTCTACAACTAGAATTGGAGCAGAAACATTTTATGGTTGTAGTGGATTAACTTCTATTAAAATCAGTAATTCCGTCACTAGTATCGGTAATAAAGCATTTTATAACTGTAGTGGACTGACATCTATTATAATACCAGATTCAATAAAAGAAATTGAAGATGGAACATTTTCTGGTTGCAAGGGATTGACTTTTGTTAAAATTGGCAATTCAGTCACTAAGATTGGATGTCTTGCATTTTATAGCTGTAGCGAACTTTTATCTATTATAATACCTGATTCAACAAAGGCAATTGGAATTTCTGCATTTTCAGAATGTAGAAAATTGACATCGGTTAAAATACCAGATTCTGTAACGGAAATTGAATGCGGTGCATTTAGTGGCTGTCGAGGTCTTAAATCACTAATATTACCGAGTTCTATAACTAAAATTGCTGCAGAAACATTTTATGGTTGTAGAGGATTAACTTCTATTAAAATCAGTAATTCCGTCATTAGTATCGGTAATAAAGCATTTTATAACTGTAGTGGACTAATATCTGTTATAATCCCTAATTCGGTAAAGAGAATTGGTGATGCGGCATTTTTTTGTTGCAGTGGTCTGACATCAATCAATATCCCCGATTCGGTGACGGAAATTGGCTATGGTGCATTTTCTGGTTGCAGCGGCCTTACCTCAATCAGCATCCCCGATTCTGTGACGGTAATTGGCGAGTATGCATTTTATGGTTGTAGCGCTCTGACTTCAATAGCAATCCCCAACTCTATAACATCAATCGGGGCTAATGCATTTGATGCATGCGATGAACTTGAAGAAATTATTATTCCAGAGGGCACAAGAGAAAAATATGAGAAATTATTGCCTGAATATAAAGATAAACTTGTTGAAGAATAAAAATATATAACACAATGGAAATAAAAAAACTATATGCAAATATTATCAACAACAAGGATTTGTGGAATTACTATAATAAAAGAGTTAAGAAACCTAAAATTATAAACACTAGCGATTGTTATAAATTCATAAAAAGTTTTATAAAATATTCCCAAAAAACACAATCAATTCTTTTTGATAATGTTGATTATTTAAACAATAATAAACCAAGCAGATTATCACATATAGTATCCGCATTTTTCTTGGGGATATGGTTCTTTTGGGAAGAAAACGATTTCATAAAAAAAGCGATAACAAAAGAATTAGAAAAGTTGAAATGCTTTCAAGAAGAAAATGATATAGAAAAACAATTTACATACGTTTGGTTTATGGTTACTCTTTTCCATGATTTAGGATATAAATCCGAAGATAATGAAAAGGGAGAAGATTTACCTATTCATATTGTTGGTAAAAGTAATAGTGTCCCCGCGTTTTATAATAAAATTTATGAGCCTTATCATAAGTACAGGAATAATAAAGAACATGGCATATATGCTGGTTTAATTTTTGACGAAAGTATTTGCAGAATTCGTGAATTTCAAGAAAATAACAAAAAATCAAAATTAGATTGGAGGAAAAGCCTAGAAGAATTATATCATTATGTTGCTTGGATTATAATGGCACATAATATATGGTTGATAAGAGACAATGACAAATGTGTTGAGAAATATAAAGAAAACGGATTAGAACAACTCATTCTATCTTCCCAATTAGGCAAAAATGGTCAATCCGAATATAAATTTAAATTTAGCGAATACCCATTATTAACATTCTTTTGCATAATTGACACAATAGAACCAGAAGATAAAGAAAAGTGTTAAGTCTTAATGAATGGCTAGTTCCAACCTTTGAAAACGATAATACTGTGACAATTTTCTTGCAAGATGAAAATATTATTTAACTCATAAAAACAAATACAATGACACCAACAACAGAACCCTTCTATTTTTACTACGAGTCCGCCGAGAAAATACAGTCGGAATTTATTGATGTATATACGCGCGAGCACGAATTTGCAAACGGCAAAGGCAAGGTAAGACTGCTCGACCGCACTCCGCTGATTTGGAATAATGCTTTCGCCTACTGCGAAGGGCTAACTTCGATAGTGATACCAAATTGCGTACAGAAAATCGGCAACGGTGCATTTCAGGGATGCAAAAACCTGTCGAGGGTATTTATCCCCGATTCGGTAACAGAAATCGGATGGTGCGCATTTTCAGACTGTACCAACTTGCTGGAGATTGTGATACCCAATTCAGTAGTAAGAATTGGATCATGGGCTTTTGACGGTTGCACAAGCCTAAATTCGGTTGTTATACCAGAATCTGTGGAAACTATTGAAAGTAGAGCTTTTTGCTATTGCAGCAATTTAAAATCTATAGAAATTCGTAATTCAGAAACAGTAATTGGAAATTATGCTTTTGAAGGTTGCAAAATGTTGACTTCCGTAGTAATTCCAGAGTCGTTGTCGAATATTGGCAAAAACGCTTTCTGCGATTGTGACAGTCTTCCAAAAGAAATCAAAGAAAAACTTTCGAAACGAAATGAAACCACTCTTGAAGAAGACGATTTGCCGTTTTGAGAAGGAGATGCGCAACGGAGGAAATGATTTGTAATTAGGACTATATACTATAACTCAGCAACACATTTTCTTACTGCCAATTTAGCCATAGCGCAAAAAATCTGTATGAACATTTTTCCATAAAATGGAAATCATAAAATAGAAAAATAATTTGTCCTGTTTAAAAGGCTAGCAATTAAAGGATTAAAAATCCTAATATTCATATAGTCTGGATTGTTGCTCAGGCAACGAGCTAAAGGTTGCAAAACCAGACAACATTGAAGGCAGCGAGCTAAAGGTTGCAAATCCAGACAACATTGAGAATTCTCTTCTCTTCCTACATATCCTCCATCGACAGCAGTCTATATTCAATTTCGTAGCCGTCGAGGTTTGGCTTCAGCACTTCCGACTTGGATGTTAGCATTTCTGCTACAAGAAACAATTATTTCTTTTCGATAAAAATTCTTCACAAAAACCTCTTGTATATGTGAAAAAAAAGCTATGTTTGCATTTTATTGTAAATGCAATAATTGTAAAGGCAATAATTTTATGAAAACTGAAAGTAAAATATTGATTGACAATCCGTTCATCGTTGGAAAATATGTTTCGGAAGAGTACTTTTGTGACCGCTTGGAAGAAACAAAAACACTAATAAAGCATATCGAAAACGGAAGAAATGTTGCTCTCATATCACAGCGCCGCATTGGAAAATCGGGACTTATTGAGCATACATTCCAGCAACCGCAAATCGAGTCCAGATACTATACTTTTTTCGTTGACATATACGGCACCCGCTCGTTTGCCGAATTCATATACATTTTAGGCAAAGGCATTTTTGAGCAGCTGAAAACTCGGGACAAAAAGTTTAGGGAAAGATTCGCTCAGATAGTGCGTTCATTGAAAGTCGGGTTTTCCATTGATGTGGCAACTGCTATGCCGACATTTGACCTTAGTCTGGGAGATGTATCTTCGCCAGACATTACGCTTGATGAAATTTTCGAGTACATTGATTCTGCCGACAAGCCTTGCGTGGTTGCTTTCGACGAGTTCCAACAGATTGCGAATTATCCTGATGGTGAAAGAGTTGAGGCGTTGTTGCGCACCAAGATACAGCATTGCAAGAATGCTCAGTTCATATTTGCGGGAAGCAAGAGGCATTTGATGACAAAAATGTTTATGTCGGCAGCAAAACCCTTTTATCAAAGCGTGCTTACGATGGGGCTGAATCCAATCCCTTACGATTCGTACTTGAAATTTGCGCAGGAAAAGTTTAGCGATTATGGCAAGTCGGTTTCAGAAGAAGTTGTTGAGAATGTTTACAATATGTTTGATGGGACTTCTTGGTATGTGCAGATGATGATGAACGAGTTGTTTGCTCTTACAGCGCAAGGTGAAACTTGTAATATAGATAAGGTTAGCATTGCTTTTGCGAATGTTGTAGGCTCTCAGGATATGGCGTTTCGGGAACTGATGAATAGAATTCCGGCAAAGCAGAAGCAGGTGCTGCTGGCTATTGCAAAGGACGGCGCGGCGAAGTCTATTACTTCCGGTGCATTTATCAAGAAACATCGTCTGCTGTCGGCAAGTTCGGTGCAAGTAGCGTCAAAGGCATTGCTTAACGAGGATATTCTTACTCAAGAAAATGGCACCTATCGGGTTTACGATTACTTCTTTTCGGAATGGATAAAGAAGAATTTTTAGGATGATGAATTGGCGGAGAGCAATAATTTTCTACATATCTTCCATCGACAGCAGTCTATATTCAATTTTGTAGCCATCGAGATTCGGCTTCAGCACTTCCGACTTGGATGTTAGCGTTTCAGCATTCAACTTTCGGGGATTGCGTTTCACTTCGGCAATAATGGCTTTTTTGTCACAATTTATAAATTGTCATTTTATAATATGCTGTTTATTAAAGGAATAACATAAAGCTAACTTAACCGCCATTAAGTTAATGGAGGTTAAATTAAAATATAATGAGGTATTATATGTTCGAAATTTATCTTATGTTGTCCTTTCGGATTTGCAACCTTTAGCTCGCCCTATGGGCAATCCGAAAGGCTTGAATATCAGCATTTGTAATGCGAAAACAGAACGCCATTAAGCGGATTTAAAATCCTTATATTCATATCGTCTGGATTACAAATCCAGACAACGTTTGTGGGCTTTTGTCTATATTTATCTTATCACCCACTTTCCAGCACCAACAATTTACTCTTTCGCAGTGCCTGGTTACATAAAATGATTAGATGGTTGTGTCGTCCGTCATTTCGGAAGCTAGTCGCAACACGCGATACAGAATGGGGAGCGTTGTGAAGACTGCTGTCCGTAATCTGCTAACATACCCGTTACTAAGCAGATTCCGGATAAGCGAACTCACAAGCAACGTTCCTTTTGCTGTTCGTTCAGCTTTCCGGAATGACGGTGATGGATTTAGCGAACAGCACTAATTGCCACTAGAATTATCTGCTTATAGTCCACCACCCTGCACCAAATGTCTTTTCTCTATTTGTGCTAGGATAGACCGTTGCGGATGCGCCTACAGGAACTATAAACTTTAGTTCTGTTGCGGTTATTTCGACAACAATATCGCCAAAAGGTGTCGGTTTGGTTGCTTTTACCCAACTGACACCGTCTGCGTTTTGCGGATCGATGAAGAAATGCATGTAGCCTGGTTGCGATTCGTCGGGACGAATGCCCGCCAAAGTTTGGTAGAACCAAGTGCCGAGGCCGTTGTAGCAGTTGTGTACGCGGCTGCGCTCATGTCCCCACGATTCCCAAGTCGCTGTTGCTCCGTTGGCAATCATATATAGGTAGCCAGGATAGTCGGGCTGGCGCAAGATGGTAGCCATCAGGTCGGTATGCTTGGTAGAAGTTGCCCATTCGGTGAAAATCGGCACGCCGAACAGTCCGACGGCAATGTGCGACTTGTATTTTCCGTATGAATCGGCTAAAAGTTGCTTGGTAACTTCTTGTGCTACATTGTTTTCGGTTGCAATGCCAGTCAGCAGGGCGTAGGCGTTGTCGAATGGCGTTCCGTTGGCGTAGCTGTGGGTTTCGGGATGATAAAAATGCTTGTGAATGGCGGCATTCAGTCGTTTGCGCTTGTCGGCGAACTTTTGTGCATCGTCGGGGCGACCAAGCAGTTTTGCCATCTTTACCATGTCGGCAAGACATTCGCTGATAAAACAGTTGTTGGCGTGTATTACCGACTCACCGCCCATATCAATGCCTTGGGGAGCAAGCCAGTCGCCGAGGAACCACATCCGCTTCTTGGTGTCGGGCCAAGGCTGCAGAAGTTCGTCCTTGCTGTGCTTCTCGACAAATCCGAGCCATAGTTTCATCTTTTCGTATAGCTTGTCAACCATGCGACGGTCGCCATAATTAAGATATGTCCGCCACGGAGCCTTGATTATGAATCCGCACCAGTACGGACCACCGCCAGTAGGAAATGATGGTGCCACATAGGCAAGCGAACCGTCGTCGTCGATGGATTCGCCCCACGCCGTAAGCCAATTTAGGTAGGTGGGAAGCACATCGTACATCGTTTGCAAAGTCATTGTGGAGGAATTGCCATCGCCGCCGTAGCCCATCCGTTCAAGATGCGGACAATCGACCATATATCCGCTGAAAGTGAGACATTGCAGAGTGTATTTTACAAGGTCGTGAACGATGTTCAGTTTTTCGTCGGAGCAAGAGAATTTTGCCGATTTGTCAATGTCCAATGCACTAATTTGCAATGCTCTGATTTCTTGTATTTCGGCATTGCTGATTTTTACATATCGGAATGCGTGATGATGGAACTTGTTGCAGAAACTTTCGCTTGACTTGCCGTTTGCAATGTAAATGTCGCTTTCGCCCTGACTTTCAAATTTTCCGCCGATGGGAATGTAGTCGTTGTATTCCATTGTGACTTCCTGACCTTTCTGCAACTGACCGAACGACACTTGTAGCCAGCCAGTTATCACGCGCCCGAAATCAATTAGCAACGAACCATCGTCTTGCTTTTCAGCGGATTTGGGCTGAAGGCTGTCGATTATGCGGTTGCCTTCGAAAAGTTGTGGCGAAGTGTGCATTCCATCAACATTGCAGACAGTTGCGGGTTGCCATTGTGGTTGAAAATTGGCGTCGAAGCGTTCTCCGCCGAACTGCAAGGGCATCCAAGTGCCGGTGTAGCTGTATCCGCTTGGCGAGGCTTGCCACGAAGTGTCGGTCTGGACGATGGTTTTGCTTGTGCCGCTTGAAATTTCGCTGATTTCGGCTTTTACAAGCGGTCCGTCGAATGGTACACCGAAAATATTGTTGCGATACCAGCCTTGCCCGAGCCAGATTGTGATTTCGTTTTCGCCGTTGCGTAGGTATGGCGTGATGTCGTAGGTAACAATGAGCGAGTGCTTGTCGAGTTGCGAAACAGCTGGCTGCAAAATCTTGTCACCGACCTTCTTGTCGTTTATGATAAGTTCATGGTAACCAAGTGAGTTGATATGTGCAAGGACTTTTGTTTTGCCTTTCTGCAACTTTACGACAAACTTTTTTGTGAGCATAGGTGTCGGAGCGAGTCCGTTGCCCTGTTTGCAACCGATGTATTGTCCGTTCATATTGCCGAGAATACCGATGCCAAAGCGTTCAATTTTGCTCCAACCCGAACTAGTTTCGTTCTCGTCCCAAGTGCGTACGCGCCAGTAGTAAAGTTTCCGTTCTTGCAAAGTAGTGCCTGTGTATGCAACCATAATTTGTTCGTCCGACTCCATGCGACCGCTTTTCCAAATGTCGGCACGACCTTTGGCGAGTGCGGCACTGTCGGAAGCGATTTGTATTTCGTAAGCTTTTTGCTTTTGGTTGTTATGAGTGAGCGTGTTCTTCCAACTGAAATGAGGAGTAGTGGTTTCGATGCCTAGAGGTGCTTGCAAACCTTCGCAGCGCAGGTCAAAGACTTGTGCGAATGCTGTTGCTGATAGCAGGCAGAGGGATAGTAATATGGGAAAAATATTTTTCAATTTTGCTGAATTTGGTGTTGCTTGAAGTTGTTATGGATTTATAATTTGTGGAGTCGTGGCGCGCCGCGACCCCACAGATTATCCATTACAATTGTACATTATTCTTTTCCATTGTCAATTGCTAATTGTCCATTATCAATTGTCCATCATTCATTGCCTTACCGCCTTTGGTGTCCAGCATTCGAAGAATCTCATCACCTTTTCCTTGTTGTAGCTTTTGCCTTCTTCAAGGAAACTCGAGTCCTGAGTGTGGATTACCTTGCCGTTCTCGTCGAGCACAACAAACACTGGAAAGCCGAAACGGGCAGGATTTCCGAGCCTTTTCATCATTTTTGCGGCATTTTCCTTTTGCACTTCATCCGACTGGCGAGAATTGTAGTTGACATGGATATACACAAAATTATCATTGACCAACTTGTTGATAGTGCTGTCGTTGGTGATAAATTCTGCAAACCGCAGGCACCAAGGACACCAGTTGCCGCCAACCTGGCAAATTACGAATTTACCTTCCGATTTTGCTTGTTTCAAGGCCTTGTCGATTTGCTCCATCTGGTTGACATTCTCGTCATAAACCTTCTTTGGTGCGGTCTGTGCGGTTGCCGACAATGCGGAAATTGCTAATAATGCGACAGTTATAAACTTTTTCATTTTAATTAGAACAATATGTAATTGGTGCAAAAATAAGAAATGAATGCGAATTTGACAATAGGAATTTCTATACCTATAATATAATAGTGTCTAACTTCAGTTCCGAAAACAATCAATTGGGGTTGCGAACGACACAAAATATAGCATCCTA
>CACWOG010000117.1:0-1164 GCA_902762455.1 uncultured Bacteroidia bacterium
TTCAAACGCAACTGGTTATACTAATGTGTTTACAAACCCAGGTACATATACTGTAACATCAACTGGTTTCAATGGATGTACTAATACGGCGACAGTAACAATAACTGCAAACTATTCTGCTCCGGATATAAATATCTCCAATGAATCAGGATCTACTGTACTCGACTGCAATACTCAGCAGATTCACGTGGTTGTGACAGGTCAGAATGCTACTTATATCTGGAATGATGGTTATACCACTGCCGACCGCACCTTCTATTCTCACGGACAATATACGGTTACAGCAACTGGTGCTAACGGTTGTACGGCATCGGCTTCAATTGGCATAACCGAAAATATGGTTCAGCCTACAGTTTCCATTGCAAACAATACTGGTACTCTTGAATTGAACTGCGTTACCACATCAATATCGCTTACTGCTAACGGCGGACAGTCGTATGTTTGGAGCGATGGTACTATGTCGCAGACCAATTCAATATCTACACCGGGTCTCTATACAGTAACAGCTACAGCAGCCAACGGATGTACCAATACGGCAACTGTTACAATATCGCAGGCTCCAGTGTTCAATGCCGAAATCACAAACATAGGAACAATCAACTGCTATGGAGAATCGACTTCTGTAACAGTAACGGCAACTGGTGGTAATCCGTCATACAGCTACGAGTGGAGCGATGGTCAGAATACACAAACAGCAACAGGACTTCTTGCTGGTAGTTACACAGTTACGGTTCGTGATTCGGGCGGATGTTCGGTTGCTTTGCAATGCAATGTTACCCAGCCTCTTGAAATGCAGGCATCGGTTGTTTCTCGCGACCAGATATGTGGAGTTTCGCAGGGTTCACTTAATGCTGTTGTGATTGGAGGAACTCAACCATACAGTTATACATGGTCAAATGGTGCAACTACTGCCGAGAATACTAATGTTATCGTTGGACAGTACGGACTTACCGTTGTTGATATAAACAACTGTATGTCAACTGCAACTGCTCAGGTTTCGATGCAGGGTATGCTTTCGGTCAACGCTCACGTTACTCAGCAGATAAGTTGCCATGGCTACAACGATGGTATTGTTGCTGCCGAAGCTCCTAATGCTGCCGAACCATTGTTCTACACTTGGAGTACTGGCAATGCATCTCCCGAAATATACAATTTGTTCGAGGG
>CACWOG010000117.1:1211-7812 GCA_902762455.1 uncultured Bacteroidia bacterium
TCCACCAGAAATGAATCTCCAAACATACATTGAAAATCCATTGTGCCACGATTCGCGCGACGGTAAGATTATCGCTACAGCATTTGGTGGTATAGCACCTTACTCTTATCTGTGGAATACTTCTTCGTCAGAAAGCGAACTTGCAAATATTGGAATGGGTACATATACGCTCACTATTTCCGATGCAGCAGGATGTTCGGCAGTCAAGAGTGTAACGCTTGAGGCTCCAGCGCCAATCACTGTTGAAACATCAACAAGTGAAATCAAGTGTAACGGTGACAAGGATGGAAAGATTCAAGTAGAAGTAACTGGTGGCGTTGAACCTTACAGCTATTCGATAGATGGGTTAGCAAGGCCTTCGACTAATAATGTCTTCTCAAATATGACGGCAGGGTACTATACTGTCAGGGTTGTTGACAACAATGGTTGTGTTGCCGCTAAACCGACCTTGTTGAGTCAGCCGGATGTATTGCAGGTTGAAACCCTGGTTGAAAATCCGTTCTGCCGTGGTAGCCGTACAGGTAGCATCGAAATGAAGGTTACTGGTGGTACCGAGCCTTATATGTACTACTGGAACAACAGCAAGTCCGATGTTTCCATTATGCAGAATATGTATGCTGGCGAGTATGTTGTTGGCGTTGTTGATGGTAATGAATGTAAGTCGGAAGAAATAACCATTACGCTTACGGATGTTGACGTTCCTTGTCTGCGTATTCCTAATGTATTTACCCCGAATGGTGATGGTGTTAACGATATATGGGAAATTGTCAACATTGATATGTTCCCCGAAGCCGAGGTTTATGTCTTCAACCGCTGGGGTCAGTTGTTGTTCACATCGAAGGGATACACAGAACCTTGGGATGGTAGTTATCGTGGACATTTCGTTCCTGCAGGAACATATATGTACATAATTGACTTGTTCAATGATGATGATCCATACGAAGGCACTGTTACTATAATCTACTAAAAAAATATACTCTACTCTCATTTTTGTAAAAGGCGAATCCTAAAGGGTTCGTCTTTTGTTTTGAAACGCAGACTGCTTTTGTATCAGTACAAATGATTCGCAATGGAGGACTTGTCGATGTGGCTTAAGCTGTTTGCTTTTGCATTGCTATGACGTTGTGTGTGGATTTAGATAGAAACTTAATACTATGTCACGGTTCTTTCATTTGGATAGTGTTGTTACTTGTGATACAAACAGTTAGTATTTGAATAAATCCGCTGGCTGAGCTTGTCGAAGTCAAGGTGCCGAAATGCATATAATGCGAATTAACCTTACCCTTCGACAGGCTCAGGGGGCGGTCAAATGAAAGAGCCGTGATACTATGTTATAAATCATATTTAAAAAGTTTTGCGGATTGAAATAATTACTAATTTTGCACAAGTCTAAAATGGACGATAGAAAATTTTAAGTAGTTAATTATAAACAATTTAATAAAAAATTTTGAAATGAAGGCATATAATTTTAACGCAGGTCCATGCGTACTGCCAAAAGAAGCGATTGAATCTACTATCAACGCTATCCGTGATTTTGATAACACCGGTATCGGTCTTATGGAAATTTCTCACCGTACACCAGGTTGGGAACGTACAATGGAAGAAACTCGCCAGCTTTGGAGAGACATCCTCAACATTCCTGCTGAATACGAAATATTGTTCCTCGGTGGTGGTGCTAGCACTCAGTTTATGACCGTTCCTGCTAACTTGCTCAACAAGAAGGCTGCTTACTTGCAGACTGGCGTTTGGGCTAAGAAGGCTGCTAAGGAAGCTAAGCTCTTCGGTAATGTAGAAATCGTTGCTTCGTCGGAAGACAAGACTTACAGCTACATTCCTAAGGGATGGAACGTTCCTGCTGATGCAGATTACTTCCACATCACAACCAACAACACCATTTACGGTACCGAAATCCGCAAGGACTTCGACGCAAGCGAAATCAACAACGTAATGCTTGTTGCCGATATGAGCTCCGACATCATGAGCCGTCCAGTTGACGTTAAGAAGTACGGACTTATCTACGGTGGTGCACAGAAGAACGTTGGTCCTGCTGGTGTTACTTTCGTAATCGTTCGCAAGGACATCCTCGGCAAGATTGCTGACCGTCAGTACATGAACCCATTGCCAACAATGGTTGACTACCGCACTCACGCAGCAGAAGAGGCTAAGAACATCTCTATGTTCAACACTCCTCCAGTACTCCCGATTTTCGTAATGCACGAAACCTTGAAGTGGTTGAAGAACACTATCGGTGGTGTTGCTGAAATGAACAAGATTAATATGAAGAAGTCGAACCTCCTTTACGAAGAAATCGACCGCAACTCGATGTTCCGTGGTACAGTTGAATGCAAGGAAGACCGTTCAATCATGAACCACTGCTGGGTAATGGCAGAAGGTCGCGAAGACAAGGAAGCTGAATTCATGGCTTTCGCAAAGGAACGCGGTATGGTTGGTATCAAGGGTCACCGTTCAGTTGGTGGTTTCCGCGCTTCTCTCTACAACGCTTGCACAATCGAAGCAGTAGAAGCTTTGGTATCTTGTATGCAGGATTTCGAAAAGAAGTACAAATAGTATTGGCTATTTCGATTATAAAGGCTGCCCGACGGGTGGCCTTTTTTGTTTATGGTTGCTCGTCATCGGGGACGTCGTGTCTGGCGTTGGGTACGGCAAATATTACGACAAGGTCGCCAACGGCACCTGCTATCGGGACAATTATGTGGGCAATAGAGCCTGCAGGAATAAACACAAATGTCGCAAGCAATACCATGGCTGTCATAATGCCTACGGCACCAGCCTTCTGTGCAATGGTCATTCCTCCGCGCTTGTGATAGTTGCGTATGTACTTGCCTAACCACGACGACAATAGCCATTGCTGAAGGCGAGGCGAACTGCGGTAGAACAGCCACGATGCCAACAGAAGGAATGGGGTGGTGGGAAGTCCTGGCAATACAACTCCAAGTGCTCCAAGTCCAACTGCTATCAGACCGAATATTATGTACAAGTAGCGTTTCACTATGAAAAAATCTTCGCAAAGGTACTGATTTTAGGAATAATTGACAGTCAAAAATAAATTTTAGAAAAAAATCCTTTGATTTGAAATAAATGTCTTATCTTTGCAGTCCCAAAACTGACGGATTCGTCTAACGGTTAGGACGGCAGCCTCTCACGCTGCAAATAAGAGTTCGATTCTCTTATCCGTTGCAAAAAAGCCACCAGAACGGTGGCTTTTTTTTGTGTAATAAGTAATTTACCTTATAAATACCTGTTTCACTGGTTTTCCTCGCCAGACTTCTGGCATTTTTAGGTCAAGAATGTATGCTATGCTGGCGGCAACATCATATTGTGCAATGGGGTCGGTGTATGTATATCCCGAGCGCACGTTGCGGCCGAAAAATACAAGTGGGCTTTCCATGTCTTCCATGGCGAGGCTGCCGTGTCCATGGTCGTGTCCGCCGTGGTCGCCAGTAACAACAATTATTGTGTCGTCGTAGATTCCTGCATCCTTGAGAGCCTGTATTATTCGTCCTATGCATTTGTCAACGCGAGCCAGATATTCGTAATATCCGTCGGAATACCAACCGTATTTGTGACCAGGGCCATCGGGACCGTCGAAGCAGGCTGCGTAAAACATAGGTTTGCTTTCGGTTATGTATTTTACTATGTGGTCGCAGTTTTTCTCTACGGGTTCCCAGCCTTCGCTGAAAAAATGCACGTGGCTTATGGCAAGTGTGTCAATCACATACTTAATGCCGTCCCATTCGAAGGTGCATCCGGTTTCTGCATCTGGGTATTGTTCTCGGATAATTGAGAATATGGTGGGGAAGATGCCGTTTTTGTTCGTGGTTGACGATGGCAGGTCGTGTTTTTTAGAATCCCAAGTTGTGTAGCCGTGCATTTCTGGACCTACACCCATGAACATTGATGCCCAGTTTACTCCCGAGTCAGAGGGTAGGACAGAGCGCTTGTGCATATTGCAACTGCCGTTTTTAATTAGGCTGCGTATGTTGGGTATATTGTTGCGAACGTTGTCGAAGTCGTGGGCAGCCCAGCCGTCGAGACCTATTAATATTACGTGTTTAGCAAGCGGTTGTGCCTGGATTTGTGCTGATATTGAAACAATTACGATAAGTAAAGCGAATAGTTTTTTCATCGGTAATAAAATTTTGGTAAAAGACCCTGTATAAAAACAAAAAAGACAGACTGTTAATCTGTCTTCTCTGCGGTGTGGAAGGGACTCGAACCCTCGACCCCCGGCGTGACAGGCCGGTATTCTAACCAGCTGAACTACCACACCAGCTGATTGCTTCGTGAAAAGCGATGCAAAAGTACTGCTTTTTTTGAACTCTGCAATAGATTTTTCATTTTTTTTTGAAAAAAGTTTCATAAATTTTGCTATTTGCTTATTATCAAAGTGTTGCGTGTGGCGAGATAAAAATGATTTTCAATGTTGCCAAATTTGGCTTACCTTTGTGTCCGATTTGCTTGTAATGTATGAGAATTAGACTGTTAATCGTTCTTTTGGCGGTGTTGCTGGTGTCGTGTCGGACTACCGACGGCGACAATGGTGGCTTTTCGCTCGAGAAGAAAAACGACACCTTATATAATCTGGTTCTCGAAACCGACAGCAGTCGCGATGTGTGGGAACTGCGTTTTCCCGTCTATCGCTTCTGCACTGGCGACATGGACGGCGACAGCATTGTGGATGCCGTGGTGGGAGTGGAGAAGCCTACCCGTTTCGACCCTGTTGTACGCCGCCGTGTTTTTATGTTTCGCAATATAGGCGGCAAGGTGCGTCCGCTATGGATGGGGTCGAGGTTGGGACAGCCGGTTGTCGATTTCCGTGTTGTGCAGGTCGATGGCGAGACGAGGCTCCGTAGCGTAGAGGAGGAGAAAAACGGAAAATTTTTGGTCGCCGAATATCGGTGGAGTTCTTTCGGTGTGAAATTTATTAGGTATATTTGCCGTGATTTTGAATTTGACAACTCAATGAAAATTTTAAATGATAAATAATATGAAGAGATTTTGTATCAACGCATTATGCGTAATGATGGCTGCTTCGATGTTGCTTTTCGGATGCAAGTCGAAGGAAAACAAGGATGGCGAAGATGTAAAAGCGGAAGAAACTGCGAATGCGGTGAATCCAAATGTACCGAAATTATCGTTCGACTGCGACTTGCCGACATATATTTGTGGCTGCCATGTCGATATTGAGAACATGAAGGACAAGGTTGATTTGGACATGGACATTTCGCAGCTGAACCTTGCCGACTTGCGTATTTTGCGTAACATCTTTGCGGCACAGCAGGGCTATTGCTTTACCGACGCTTTTTTGAGGCATGTCTATGGCGCCACGTCATGGTACTTTGATATTGCAATTGAGAAGGCTTATGGTGACCCCGTGAATGTGAAATATACCGATGAGCAGAATAAGTTTATCGAAAGAATCAAGGCTCGCGAAGAGGAGTTGCAGAAATCAAATTACAATCCGCTCGAAGGCTATCTGACTAATTATAATAATGTTGTCAATATGTATCAGCTCGATAGCGCTGAAAATGCTCTCAAGGATATGATTTCGAGGAACGGTTTTGCAATTGTGGAAGGTATGGACGATCAGTTGTTCCATATTTACGAGAAGAACGACTACTCTGATTTTCCGAGCTTTGTGACCACCGATATGTATTTGCAGTTGTATCACATGTATTTCGATTTTCTGCTTCGTGACCTCGAGCAGACCAAGCTGATGGGCGAACTGAAAAGTTTTGCCACCACCATGCATTCCGAAATGCTGAAGATTGCAAAAAGCACTTCCGACCCTGTAGTAAAGGATGCAGCCGAATACAATGCAACTTTCTATGCTGTAGGACTTAGCCTGCTGACAGACAACAAGAATTATGAAGTTCCTGCCAAATACAAGGAGTATTTTGATGAGGAAATCGGCAATGTAAATAAGGCGTCTGACAATTTTTCGGAATTTCTAGGATGGGAAGATGTTATGTTCCCATATAGCTTGTTCCGTCCGCGTGGTCACTACACCCGCGACGATGCCTTCAAGCGTTACTTCAAGTCGATGATGTGGTTCCAGTATGTTTCGTTCTGTCTTGACGATGATATTCAGTTCGGCAGGGCTGTTCTTAATGCCGATGTCATCAGAAAGAGTGCCGACTTGCAGAAAAGGTACACGGGCATAGTAGAGCCTATTACTTTCATCGTTGGAGAGCCTGACAATGTGTCGGTTATGCAACTTACTCAGGAAATGGCAAAGTCTAACCTGACTGCCGAAAAGATTATTGGCAATGCTTCCGAAATGAAGAAGTTCCGCGCTGTGATAAAGAAGATTGCTGACCAGCAGAACCGTATATCGCCCAAGCAGGCTATATCGTGCGTTGATAAGATTAACCTTATGCCGCAGAGGTATTTGGCTGATAACGAAATTCTTCAGGAACTCGTTGATGTTACTACCAAACCGACTACTCAGCGTGCACTGCCCAAAGGTCTTGATGTTCTTGCCGCTTTCGGTAGCGACGATGCATACAAGATTCTTATTGATGAATATCAGGAAGATAAAAAATGGTCGGATTATGTGACTGAGTTTGAAAAGGTAAAG
>CACWOG010000118.1 GCA_902762455.1 uncultured Bacteroidia bacterium
AAGCAGCAAACTACATCATTAAGATTAGGAAGCGTCTGTTTAAGGTGCTTACAGCACAGTTTGAGACAGAAACTCCGCCTTCCGACATCGATATTATGGTCACCGAACTGAAGGATATGGAAAAGCGTTACCTCGAATTGTTTGTTGGTAAGGTCGTTAAGGAAACCCGCGAATATGTGTTCTACTATACACCGCAACCGGAACTCGCAGAAGAAAGAATACCAATATGTTACATAACTTCCGACGATGAAGTCGTCGAGCAGAAGACTGCCAACTCCGAGCCGGTATGCCTTGTGCTCAAGAATTCGCAGGCAGCAAGGGATTTAGGTGATTTCTACGGAAGACAGCACGCCCTGAAGAAAAAGGAAAAGGTAATGGGATTGTACTACAGGATTCCTGCCGATGTTTCTGTTTCTGTTGATTTCGAGGACTTTACATACTATAGAAGCCTGATGACTATTCCACAGTGCGGATATCTCGGACATTTGCCGGCAGAAATCTTCAAGAACAAGAAGCTGAAAGTGGCTTTTGACGAGAAATATGGTTCAATCAAGGCGATATACACAAAGTAAATTCCAGTTGACAACAAGAAAAAATTGATATTTATCATTGCAAGACACGATTTTTCGTGTCTTTGCGTTTTATAGGAATGTCGATGTCGCTACGGAACATACTGGCTCTGATTTTCACGATATTTTTCTGCGCAAACGCTTTTTCGCAGAAAGTTAGCATATTTGTACGCGACAATGAATCTGACAATTACCATTTTTCTTCGGTAAAAAAATGCAGTGACAGTATTGCTGCAAGTAACTTCTTGGAAAACTACATTGCAAAGATGCAGCGCAAGTCGTATCTGTCGGCTGGCTACGACAGCATAAGCGGTATTGATAAAGATTTGACAGCTTACGCAACACTCGGACAGCAATTGCAAAATGTGAATGTGGATGTGTCGGAAGTCCCGTTCCATATATGGCGCAAAGGTAGAAGTCCGTTGTTTTACACGCAGTTGTGTGGGCAAGTCGTTGATTACTATACTTCACGAGGATATATTTTTGCAAAGTCGTGGCTGGATAGTGTAAATATGGACGAGAATAGTTTTTCTGCCAAAGTAAAGGTTGACAAAGGCCAGATTGTGAAACTTGACAGCTTGATTATCAATGGGGATGCGAAAATCAACAGGAACTATCTGGAACGCACGCTCGAGCTGAGGAAAAACACCTTGCTTACAACCGATAAGATTGACCGAATCGACAGCAGGATAAGCAACATTCCCTTTTTGGAGCAGGAGCAGGCATTCCAACTGGCTTTTTCCGAAACAAAATCCGATGTGCTTCTTTTCCTAAAAAGCAAGAAGGCAAGTTCGTTCAGCGGAGTGCTTGGCATAATGCCCAAAAGTTATACCACTGGCAAACTGATGATTACAGGCGATATCGACCTAAATCTGGTTAATGTTTTCCATCAGGGCGAAAATCTGAAGTTCAAGTGGAAAAAGTACGAGACGCAGAACCAGAACCTTGATGTAGGATTTGCTTTCCCGTATATTTTCAGGTCGCCGATAGGAGTGGGGGCTGACTTCAACCTCGAAAAGAAGGATTCGTCGTACATAAGGACCGACTTCTACGGAAAGGTAATGGTCGGAAATTCAACCAGCAAGGGCTTTTACATTTACTACAGGAACACATCGTCGTTTCCGATTGGCGACAATTCCGACACCACGTTGAGTTACACAAAGTTCAAGGCAAACCTTTTCGGCTTTGGCATCGACTATTGCAATGTTGACAATGTCCGTAATCCGCGCAGAGGAATTATTTTCAAAGTAACGGCTGACGCAGGACAGAAAAAAGCGGACGAAGAGCCGAAGCCGTTGTTCCATTCGACTGTGTATTACGATTTTAGCGGCTATATTGGATTCCTGAGAAATTTTGCGGTGAAGTTGCGCAACAGTTCGCGTTTCATTTATAGCAAAAGGGTTTTCGACAACGAGCTTATGTGGGTTGGTGGCTTGAACACCGTGCGAGGCTTCGACGAACTTTCGTTGCCTGCAACATATTACACGTTGGCTAACATTGAGTTACGCTATCTGTTTGAACGCAATTCTGCCGTGTATGTCTTGACGGATGCAATGTATTTCGGCAAGATGTTTACTGTCGAAAGTGCGAGAAATTATGCGTTGGGAATTGGTGTCGGCATCGACCTTAGTACGCCAGCAGGCATTTTTTCGCTAGTGTATGCCATCGGCAAGCAGAACAGCAATCCGTTCAGTTTCAACAATTCAAAGATACATTTCGGATACAAGGGATATTTTTAGTAGAGTCGTTGCGTGCAACGACTCTACTATTGATTTGGGTATGTTTTTATGTTGTTTGAGGTCGGTTTATATAGTTTTGGTGAGGTCTGCGTTTGTTATTCTATAATTCAAAAATCGTAAACATAATTCGTAAATTGTAAATCAAAAATTATCATTATCTTTGCAATCATTTAGCCCTTTGATATGAAGCATAGGAAGAAGACAGAAGAAGAGTTGATGGCCATGCGGGAAAGAATCATCCGTTCTGCGATTTATCTGCTGATATATATCGCAGCCAGCATTTTGAACCTGTTGGTCAACGGCGAACCATTATGGAAAGAATTGGGTCTGTTTTTGTTTAAGGACTTAGCATTGTTGCTTTTTGCAATTAACTTTTTCCCATTACTAGTCAGCAGATACAAGTGCAAGGTGTGGCATTTTGCATGTGTCGAAGCTATAGTGCTGATAATAAATATAGGTTTGTCGGTATGGATGATTGGTTGCTCAAGCTTGTTTTCTATTGTTGAAGTCGAACTTTCAACAGTCTGCCTGATAGCGCTTATTGGCAATCCATATATTGAAATAAAGGCAAGGGAAAGAATCGAAAAGGTAAAGCAGCTTGAAGATGAGAAACGCCGTATCGAATTGTACTACCTCAACTTGCAGCTGAATCCGCATTTTCTGTTCAACACGCTCAACGTAATATACATTCAGGCACGGAAAGAGAAGGCGCTGGCATCGGCAGATATGGTGATGCAACTGTCGGATTTGTTAAGATACCAGCTTTACGAGAGCGTTGACAAGAAGGTTTTGATAAAGTCGGACATCAAATACATTGAAAACTATCTTGAACTGCAGAAAATTCGCAAGACGGATGTAAACATTGATTATCAGAAGGATGGCAACTTTGACGGGGTGATGATTTATCCGTTTTTGTCAATATCGTTCCTCGAAAATGCCTTCAAGTATGTTTGCGAAAATTCGCTTGGTGAAAAATTCATAAAAATTTTCATTGGAGTTGACGAAAAAAATGTTTCCTTTGCCATTTGTAATACTAAGTGCGATACGCCCGTCGCTACGACAGCGGAGAAGGCAAAGTCAAGCGGAATCGGAATCGAGAACACAAAAAAGAGGCTCGACCTGTTATGTCCTGGCAAGTACACGCTTAATATTAGCAACGATGACAAGTATTTTAATGTTGAACTAAAAATAGTAATTGAAAATGATTAAATGTATTATCGTAGATGATGAACCTCTGGCACGCGAAGGCATGAGGATGAACATCGAAGAACTGGACAATCTCCAGTTGATGGGCGAATTCGCCAACACAGCAGAAGCAAGCAAGTTCTTGTTGAAGAACAAGGTTGACTTGATGTTCCTTGACATTGAAATGCCGGGAATGAACGGTATAGAATTTCTTAAGAACCTTGACAATCCGCCAATGGTTATCTTGACAACTGCTCACTCGGAGTATGGTGTTGAGGCTTACGACCTTGGCGTCGTTGACTACCTTGTAAAGCCGATTAAGTTCGAACGTTTTGTAAGGTCGGTGGCAAAGGTTGACGAACTTATCAAGATGTCGGAATCACCTTGCATTTTCGACGCTTTTGAAGACAAGTTCATCTTCATCAAGTCGGAAAGAAAGTATGTAAAGGTTAACTTTGAGGATTTGCTCTTCATCGAAGGCTTGAAGGATTATGTCATTCTTCACGCAACTCACGGAAAGTATATGACCGCAATGAACGTAAAGACTATCTTCAACAAGTTGCCTGAATCTATGTTCTTCAGAGTAAGCAAGTCGTACATTGTCAATGTAAACCACATCGACGACATCGACGGCGCATATATCAACATCAAGGGCAACCAAGTTCCTATCGGACGTTCGTACAGGGATTCGTTTGTTGACTATATAAACACTCGTCTGTTGAGAAGATAACATAGTTCTTAATAAAATCAAAAAAAATAATACCTTAATTTTGAGGTATTATTTTTTTTTGTACCTTTGAATTTGTGACTTTGACAGAAGTGAAGATAGAAATGGACGCATTAAACGAGCGTACTGCCAGCGATGTAGAGTTGCAGCGCAATTTGCTTTCTTGCTTTGAAGGCGAGTTTGCAGGTGTGCGTAATTCCTTGAATGCAATGGTGTTAGAAGGCGATTGTAATGCTGTCGCCTCGGGTCTTCACAAGTTGAAAGGTTCGGTTGGCATTTTCGGATTCGTCAAAATTACGGAACGCATATCGGAACTTGAAAATATGCTGAAAGCTGAATTGCGCGACGATTTTGCCGAAAAATTGTCCGAACTTTTCGCGTCGATAGAAAAACATATTATAGAATTAAAGAAGTGTATTTATTAATATTAAAAAAGTAGTGATATGGGTTTGTTCAATAAACTAAAAAATGAATTTATAGACATCATCGACTGGCTTGACCCGTCGAACAACACAATCGTTTACCGTTTTCCGAGGTATCAGAACGAGATAAAGATGGGTGCAAAGCTTACGGTTCGCGAATCGCAGGTTGCTGTATTCATCAACGAAGGTCAGATTGCTGATATTTTCCAGCCAGGAATGTACACGCTTTCGACACAGAACATGCCAATCCTTGCAACACTGAAAGGCTGGAAATATGGTTTCAACAGCCCGTTCAAGGCAGAAGTTTACTTCGTTAATACCAAGAAATTCCTCGACAACAAGTGGGGAACACCAAATCCAGTAATGGTTCGTGACCCCGAATTCGGTCCTGTTCGTCTGCGTGCATTCGGCGTTTACGAATATAGGGTGGAGGATGCCGGAAAGTTCATCAAGGACATCGTCGGAACCGATGGAGATTTCACCGTTGAAAAAATTAACAATCAATTAAGAAATATCATTATTACCCGTTTTTCGGATGCTGTTGCAGAGTCGAAAATTCCGGTTCTGGATATGGCTTCAAACTACAACGAATTCTCCGAAAAAATAGGTCAAGTAATAATTGATGAATACAAGGAGTACGGCTTGAATATGACCAAGTTCCTTGTATCGAACATCAGTCTTCCGGAAGAGGTCGAAAAGGCTATGGACAAGCGTTCGAGCATGGGCGTTTTGGGCGACCTCAACAGGTACACTCAGTTCCAGGCAGCAAACGCTATGGAGGCCGCAGCAACCAACCCTGGAGGTGGTGCAGCAGCATCTGGAATGGGAATGGGCATGGGATTTGCTATGGCAGGTCAGATGATGAATGCAATGAATCCGATGATGAATCAGCAGCAGCAAATGTACCAGCAGCCACAACAGGGCGGATACCAGCAGCAACAGCCGATGGCTCCGCCTCCAATGCCAGCACAATCGACATTCTTTGTAGCTGTAAACGGACAGCAGTCTGGTCCTTTCGATATGAATGCATTGTCGTCGATGGTAGCAAACGGTCAGCTGACAAAGGACACTTTGGTATGGAAGCAGGGTATGCCAGCTTGGGCTGCCGCAGGTACGGTACAGGAACTTTCATCGCTGTTCGGTGCAGTTCCGCCACCAATGCCGGGTATGCCACCAGTGCCACCACAAATGTAATTGACTAACATTTAATTTTTTAGAATATGAAACTTAGATGCTTTTTATTGGTTGTTTTTGCTGCATTAACATTCGGCGCAAAGGCGCAGACATTGACAGCAAATGAAATCCCCGACGGAATTAATCCTGAAGACTATGGATTTCCGCGTATGGAAGAGTATGAGCAGCAGATGCCAAAAGATGCAGATTTGTGTTCTCTTTCTTTTGAAAATGCAACAGGTTACTACGTTGACGTATGGATTGACAAGTCGTACAAGGGCAGAATCACTCCGTGGAAGCGTATGGCATTGAAAATCATCTCGAAAGATAGTGAAGTTTATTTCAGGACAAGCGGTGGAACCTTCCAGTGGTACTCAAAGGCCGACTGCGACAGCGCTTTCGTTCTGGAAGTTGAAGAGGACGAAGATTAGAGATGCCAATCATAAGTGCTTTCGAAAAGGAACTCGCTATATTCTCGGACAGAATCAAAATGTCCGAGAATATAGTCATTATACACCACTATAATCCCGATGGTGATGCAATAGGCTCGTCATTGGGCTTGTATAATGCCTTGAAGCAGACGGACAAGAATGTAACTGTCATCAGTCCAACATTTTATCCCGACAATCTGAAGTGGCTTCCTGGTGCGAAGGATATGAAAGTTCTTGGCAAGAAGACACAGAGCGACCCGACAATCCTTGACGGAGCCGATATGATTATATGCGTCGATATGAATGCTAGGAAACGTGTTGGTGCCATACAGCCGCAATTTGCTTTCAAGGCACTTCTCGACCATCATCCGTTTACGGAAACATTTACCGATGTGACTATAGCAGACACTTCCTATTCGTCGGCGTGCGAACTTGTGTTTGAGTTTATTGAGAATTCTTATTTGAGGCAGTACTTAAACAAGGATGTGGTCACTTGCCTTTATACGGGAATCCTTACCGACACAGGTTCTTTCCAATATAGCTCGTCGAATCCGAACCTTTTCCGTGTCGTGGGCAAGATTATGGAGTTCGGCATCGAGAAGAACAAGATTTACAACAGGTTGTTCAATGCTTGGTCGGAGGACAGGATTAGGTTTATGGGGTTTGTGACTTGCAGCAGAATGGTTGTGATGCCGGAATACAAGACGGCGTACATATACATAACTGCCGCAGACAGACGCAAATACAATGAGAAGTTCGGCGACACCGAAAACTTTGTCAACATCCCGATGCAGATAGAAGGGATTATTTTCACGGCAATCTTCATTGAACGCGACAATTTCATCAAGACCAGTTTCCGCTCGAAAGGTACTTTTGACGTAAACGAGGTCAGCGCAAAACATTTCAATGGTGGTGGTCACGTAAATGCCTCTGGTGGTGAGAGTTACGATACGCTTGAGAACGTATGCAAAAAATTTGAGGAACTTGTCAGGGGCGAATACGCCGAGGTGCTAAAGAATTACGTTTACTAAAACATCGTATCATCTTGTTTAAAAGTTTGTTATATAGTACATTTTTTGCTGTTTTGCTGGTTTCGTGTGCTTCCAACGATGGAAACGAGGTAGCTAAGGACCCTTATTCAAAAGTCAAGGCAGAGAATCAGGAGGGTAGCATAAAGGTCAATGGTGATATGATTCAGGTAAATCGCGATGTCATTGACAAATATATACAAAGGCACAAATGGGAAATGCGGGAAACGGAAACTGGACTATACTATATGATTTATTCGCAAACCAATGATATAGAGGTTAAAAGCGGTGATATGGTAGAGTTTTCGTTTAAGACTTCGCTGTTGAACGGAGAGGTGCTTTACGATTCGGATGCTACTGGCAACAGAAAGATGAAGATAGATATGAATCAAGATGAATCAGGTCTTAACGAAGGTCTGAAGTTGATGAGAAAAGGGGAGAAAGCCTATTTTATTCTTCCTCCGCATCTGGCATTCGGGGTTGCTGGCGATTCCTACAAGATTCCGCCGTATTCCGTTCTAGTCTATGACATTGAGATTGTTGACATTAAAACGCCTGAGTCCGACTTTCCTGTCGATGGCGAGGTCGTATTATAGAATTGAATTATGAAGGGATTTTTCGAGATATTATTGCTTTTTGGAACTTTTGCTCTAATTTGTTCTTGTTCCGACAAATATGGAGATTTTGACATTGCTGAATCTGGCTTGAAATATAGGATTGTAGAACGGAATGAATCGGGTCAAATGCCACAAATCGGTGATGTTCTTGAACTTAACTATTCTTACGAAACAGAAAAGGGCAAGGTGCTTTTCGAGTCAAGTGAAAGCGGTCGAAAATATATGAAAACCCTTGAACATCCGGCACATACAGGCGGAAGCATCGAGGACGGACTTGCGATGATGCACGAGGGCGATTCGGTGATATTCAAGATTAGCGCAGAAAATTTCCTGCTTTTTTCGGAAAAATACGGACGCTTGCCCGAAGGAGTTGAGGCTCTCGACCAGATTATAATCAAGGTAAGGCTCGTGAACATTATGGACCAGAAGGATATGGAACAATATATGTCGTCACGATTCCATACTGGAGAGGATGTCGAGATGGAAATCCTTGAAAACTACATAAAAAACGCCAATATAACAGCCGCACCTACGGAATCGGGATTGTATTTTATTGAGAAGAATGAAGGTTCTGGTGATTATATTGAACAGGGTGATGAAATTGTTGTAAATTATACACTTACGCTTGCTGATGGTTCTCTTGTTGAAACTACATTGGGCAGTGAGCCAATGACATACATTGTAGGAAGAGAAAAATTCATTGTAGGCTGGGAAGAAGCCATTGCGAAAATGAAAAAAGGAAGTGTTGCTACCATAATAATTCCGTCAAAAATAGGGTATGGTGCTGAAGGGAAAGGCGACATACAACCATATTCGACATTGATATTTGAAATCGAAATTGTAGATGTAAGGAAATGAAAATTAAGTCGGTAATATTGACAATCATTTTGCTGTCGGCATTTTTGGCATTTTCTTGCAAGGAAGAAAAGAAAAAGGATGACGACACTAAGACGGAGCAATTGAAAGTTGTGTCCGAAGAGGAGGCTGACTCGCTTCTGTCGCAGTGGAACTACAGCAATGATTCGGGTCAGGTGTCGATGATTGTCTTTGGAGAAAACGGAGAGGCAGAATATGTTGTTGACCGCCCCGAAAATGTCTTCTTGAAGACTGCTAACGGCATTGAGTATAAGATTGTTAAGGCTTCTAAATCGAAACGCACGCCCAATGTCGGCGATGTAATGTATATGAATATGTCTTATCGTACCGAACGGACTGATTCCCTGATATTTGCAAGTTCCGACCTTGGCGAAGAGTTCCGTATGCGACTTGCCGCACCAAGCGACAAAGGTTGCATCGAAGAGGCTCTGATGCTTTTGCACGAAGGTGATAGTGCGGTAATTAAGGTCGATGCGATAAAGTTTTTCGTTAAGTCGCAGGGCAAGGCAAGTATTCCTGCTTTTATTAAGAAGGGAGACCGCTTGGTTTTCAATGTCAGGATGAAGAAGATTGTTTCTGGACTTGACTATGCCAATGCCAATAAAGATATGTACCAGAAGCGGATAGACGAGGAGAACAGTCTTATCAACCGTTTTCTTATCAATATGAATTATCCGTTGAAAAAGACCGACAGCGGTTTGCATATACTTACTATAAATAAAAAAGATGAAAAAAAGCCTTCTGTTGGCAGCACTGTTAAAATTG